>JALZEC010000204.1 GCA_030862235.1 Actinomycetota bacterium
GTCCACCCTCTGGCGCTCAACACCCGCTGGCACCCCGGGCGCCGGGGAGACCGCCGCCGGCCTCCCCCGCGCTCGCTCGCCGCTCGCCCCCGTGGCCCGCGGATCCTGACTACTCCTCCCAGAAGGACGTCGCGGTTCGGTAACCGCCTCGCCCGAGTGTCGGCTGGCATGGCGGTCAGGCAGATTCGGATGCGCTGCGTCGGTCTGTCGCGATTCCGATTCGCCGCGCCCATTAGATGCTTGATGGCGGACCGCTGCGCCGCGAATCTGGACGCGCCTGGCCAAGAGGTGGTGCTGTCGCGCATGGCAACGGTGGCGCCGATCGATGCGGCGTCCAACACTCTTCCCGGTGGAGTCGAGTCCGCTCAGAGTCCGCATTCCATCGCGCTCCAGGTGGCTACAGTGCTCTACAGCGTGGAGGAGAAACGGCCTGTGACCTGCGACGACGCGGAAACACCCTGGTCAGCGAAAGATCGACATCTACTTTGCAAGCAGGGGGTCGCCGGTTCGAGTCCGGTCGTCTCCACCGCGTTCGCCAGGCCCGGCGCCCTCGGGGACGGAGCATCTCGGTGCTACCTTCGCTGACCATCTGCGCCTTTCCGCCGTAATAGGTTGAGTGGTGGATGCCGAAGATCCGGCAGCCGGCTCTGACACTGCCGAACTCCTTCGCCAGGGGCGTCACCCGAAGTCGGAACCGGATCGGGACATCCTCTTGGTTAAGGTGGCGTCTCCCTTCTCTGTGGGTGGTGCTTCGATGAAGGAGCGCCGCCTGTCAGGCCGTCCTGGATACCTGGGCGCGCGTACCTGTCGGCACTACGGGGAAGGGCAGCCTAGGAGTGCCGTGATGGAGTTCAGGCGGAGTTCTCTAGGCGCATTTCCTCCGAGATGGCCGAACATCTCCTAGCAGCCGCACCGCAAGTAGGCAGATGTCATCCTCGCGGTCGAGACCCTCGGAGCAGGCGTTCAACACGTGGTCACACAGGTCCTCCAGTGGACCGGGGCCGTCGCCAGCGGCCTTCTGGAGCCCGTCAAGGCCGTCAAGCATCGGTCTCGTGTGACTCTCCACGAGGCCATCGGTAAACAGAAGCAGTGTCGATCCCGGCACGAGCATCCGCGTTGCCTCCGGCCGCGTCGTTCCGGCCTCAGCCCCAAGCGGGCCGGACCGGGCCTCGCTCAGGAAGTAATTGCCCTCATCGCCGGCGGCAAGGACCAACGGCGGGCAGTGGCCGGCGTTGCTCATGCGGAGTTCACCAGTACCAGGCTGAAGAGCCAGGTACAGAAGCGTGGCCTGTTGGCCCAGCGCGGTGGAGCGGACGAGTCGATCGAGGCGCGCGAGAACCAACGACGGAGACTCGCCATCGAGGACGGCGTAGGCGCGCACCGCGGCGCGAAGGTCGCCCATCTGCCCGGCAGCATCGACGCCTCGGCCGCCGACGTCACCCATCACTATCCCAAGCCAGCCCTCCTCGAGGGGGATCACGTCATGCCAGTCCCCACCGTTGGCGAGCCCGACACCCCAGGGGCGGGAACGACCGGCCACCGTGACGCCGCAGGGGTCCGGTGACCGGTCGAGGAGGGGCATCCCTCGATGGGGTTGAAGGAGCCGCACCTGCTCGTGCTCGTGGGCGTAACGCACGAGCCCCAACAGCCCGTCGCTCGGCGCGACCGCCTCGACTGTGGAGGCGGATCCATCCCAGGTGCGGGCCTCGCCGGTCGCGAGGTCGGCGTCGAAGTCCGAGGGCCCGCCGTCGTCTCCGGCACACGCCAACTCCTCGCGCACCATGGCCAGGATCGGGTCGAACGTGGCAGCCAGCTCCTCGCTGAAGCCCACGCCGAACGAGCAGTCGACCGGTTCCACCTCGATGACCACCGTCTCGGCCGGGAGGCCACCCCAATGACGAGCGACCGCCAGGGTGTGATCGATGTCGACCACACCCTGTACCGACTCTTCGAGGCTCCGGCGCACCTCCTCGGGACCCGGCGGCACCAGGTCGAGGGGGTACCGGCGGAGGGACCCCGGGAGGTCCAGCCCCCGCGGGGCTGCCCCGACGAGTACGAGCTTGGCCGGGTCGAGCTCGCGCAGCCGGTGCAGCACCAGGGGAGCGGCGTAGGACAGGTCCTCGACCACGACTCCCTCCGGCCAGCGGAGGTCCTCGAAGTACCGGACCAGCTGGCGACCGAAGTCCAGGTCGCGCATCCCCGGTCTGCCGAAGCCGGCGACGAGCGCCCGACACGGTGTCTTCTCGCCGAGCGCGGTCATTCGAGCGTGCAACCGCAGGAGTTGACCTCGCGGACGATGACGCCCCTGCCGGTGTCCATGTGGGTGGTGCAGGGCATGCACGGGTCGAAGCTGCGGATGGCCCGCAGGACATCGATGCCCTTGACGTTGTCGTCCGGGACTGACTCGAGGAGCGGCGTGTCGAGGACGGCTTCCTCGTAAGGGCCGGGAACGCCGAAGGGGTCGCGGGGCGACGAGTTGAACGTCGAGGGGGTGTTGATCTGATAGTTGACGATCTTCCCCTTGTCCATGTGGAGGTGATGGGTCAGGTACCCCCGGCTGGCCTCCCAAAAGCCGGCCGACATCCGCTCGTCCTGGGGGATCTTGAACGGGGTGTGGACCCGTGTCTCGCCCCGGCGCCAGTACTCGAAGACCTTGAGCAGGCAGTTCATGCCGATGGCGGCGGTGAAGGCCATGGCATAGGCCCGCCCTCGGTTGCGCTCCAGGGCGTTGACGGTGCGGGGGATGGACCAGAACAGCTCGGTCTCGGGCAGGGTGTGTCGGGGCAGGGTGATCAGGAGGCCGTCCCCGGTCGCGTGCAGGAAGGGATTCTCGGGGGTGGCGGCAGCCAAGGCGGTCGTCCACATGCGGCCGTAGGTCCCCGTCTCCACACTGTGCCGGTCCCAGCGGGGAGCGGTGTCCCAGGTGTACTTCTCCCGGAAGTTGCTGGCCGTGGGCTTGGGGATGGTGACCTTGTTCCACATGTGATACGGGGACAGCGGGTTGCCGAGGGGGTCGGTCTTGAACGTCTGGGGACCGGTCTTGGTCCAGTCCTCGTAGAAGGCGTGCTCGACGAACTCCTCGATGCCCATATTGACGTCGGTCAGGTTCGTGGTGAGCAACCTTCCGTCGATGATCACGCCGGGTTTGGCCCACCGGGCGTTGCCCCACACGTTGACGTTGGCGTAGGTTGCGTCGTAGGTCTCGGAGTCGTCCCAGATGCCGGTCTGGATCAGGTTGGTCGCGCGGGCGCCGACCTGCTCATAATCCGGGTTCGACGCCAGGAAGAATTCGCAGATGTCATCCCACACCCGGGTGATGACCTTGCAGAAGTCGATGATCTTGCCCATCTGGGTGTAGTACTCGTTCAGCGACGACGTGGTGATTGTCGTCGATACCCCGCCCGGCACCAGCGTCGAGGGGTGGGGGAACTTCCCGTACATGAGTCCGCACATGATCCTGCCCACCCGTGTCCACTCGAGGGCCTCGAGGTAGATCTTGCCGGTGAGGGGGTTCATGGCGTCCATGATGTCTTTGATGGTCGTGTAGCCGTGGATGTCAGAGTTGGGAGCCAGCGTCTTCTCCGCCTTGGTGACCAGTTCGGGGTTGGTGACCGAGACGATGGCGGTGGAGTAGTCCGGGCCGGCGAGTAGGCCGAGGTGGAGAGGGTGGTCGTAAAACATCTCCGCTACCTCGCCCAGGTTCCGAACCTCAACGCCCAGCCGCGGAGGGCAGATGCCGAAGGCCTGCTCGAGGGCGAGGGCGCTCACGGTTGCGTGCGTTCCCCCGCACACCCCGCACGCCCGGGAGGAGATGTCAATCGCGTCTCGGGGGTCGCGGCCCTGCAGTATGACCTCGTAGCCCCGAAACAACATGGCCCGGGCGTGAGCCTCGACGACCCGGCGGTTCTCCAGGTCCAGCACGGTGTGCACGGCGAGCGCACCCGCCACCCGGGTTACGGGGTCGATCGACCACTCACGCAACCTCGGCGGTGCGCTCAGTTGCGCCCCGGGCCCGCCGCGGCGGCGGACGTAGCCCTTTCTCGCGCTGGCGGGGGTGACAGCGTAGGGATCTGCGACCCCCTCACGCAGACGCGCTCTGCCGGTCTGGTCGAATTCGATGGGCAGGTTCTTGAAGCACATCAGACTGCTCCCCTTCTGGTCGCGGAGACGGTCGGTCTGGAGTGGTGGCCCCACGGGGACATGTCACTGGCTGGTTGGAGTGGCGCTCGGAGGCCGGTCGCTGGCCGTTCACCGACGCCCGTCCGGGACCGGACGCGCCCGACCGTCTCACTGCCGTGTCTGCGGTCACGCCGCACCCTCGCGGGGGGCGTCGCAGCCCTCCGCCACCTTTCCCACACCAGCCGACGTCCCCGGTGGCAGCCGTATGACCACCTCTCCTTCTCAGTGAGAGAAGGGTCGCTCCTGCTAAGGGACTCGGCTAATATTGTTAGTGATGCTTGCAAGGAACCATGAGCGTAAAGAGATGAGATCCGGAGGGGAACGCCTCAGGAGCGGGATCTCCGACCTCGATGATCTGATGGACGGGCTGATCTTTGGGGACAACGTGGTTTGGGTTGTCGACCGCACCGACATCCTGCGCCGCGTCGAGGACGCATTCCTGGCAGAGGGAGTCGCCCGGGGGCAGCCCTGCAGCTACATCACCGCGGGCACCGATCCCTCACGGTTGCGGCAACGCCTCGACCCCGCTGTGATGATTCTCGACGCCCGTCCCCGTGGCGCCCACGCGGATCCCGGCGCCTTGGAGAAGGCGATAATCGAGGGCAGCGGGGGCACACCTCCGGGCTGCGTGGTCGTCGACAGCCTCGATCGCTTCGCTCGCCGGTGGGGCCCCACCCGTGCGATCACGTTCTTCAGCCGCGTCTGCCCGAGGCTCTTCGACCTCGGGGCCCTGGCCTACTGGCGCGCACCCAGACGGGAGCTAGGCAGCGCGTTCGTCGAGCAGATTACCCAGGTGACCCAATGCGTCCTCCAGGTCACGGATGGGCAGCTGCGGGTGGTCAAGGCCGAGGGTCGGCCGGCATCGGTGCAAGGCCGACTGTTGCGTGTCGTCCTGCGCGATGAGGGGTTGCACCTCGAGGACGAGCGGGCCCTCGGCAGGGTGGGCCGCGGCCTCGAACGGCTGCGCCAGGAGCGCAACCTGACCCAGACCGACTTGGCCCGTCTCGTCAACGTGACGCCTAGCGCCATCTCCCAAGCCGAGGCCGGCCGGCGCGGGCTGTCACTGGACACACTGCTCTTGTTGTGCGAGCGGCTCGGCGTTGGCCTCGACGACTTCCTGTCCACAGTTCCTGCGCCCGGCTACGTGCTGGCACGACGTGAACGAGCATCGAGCGCCATTACCACTGCGCTTCTCGACGATCCCAAGCTGGGGCTGCGGGCGTACCTTGTGCGGCTCGGCCCCGAGGAGTCGGCCACTCCCCCTCTCCAACACAAGGGCGCCGAGTTGGTCATGGTCGCCTCCGGGCTGGTTCAAGTGACGATCGGCCCGGACACGCCGGTGATGCGCGCCGGTGACGCCGTGTTGGCGACGCGTGCTGG
>JALZEC010000433.1 GCA_030862235.1 Actinomycetota bacterium
CTGATCGGGCGGCCATGTCGCTGATCAACGCCAACGTTGCTGCACCCGTGAACCTGGCCGCCGCACTGAATGTGCTGTCGGACGACTCCACGGCGATCGCCATCGCCGACCAGGACGCACCTATCACCCAGGGCATCTGAGCGGGGGCATGACGATGGCGAACCAGGAGTACCGCACACTCACCCGCGCCGAGCTGGAAGAGCTGGCTGGAGAGCCGCTCCCCGACCGGGCCGCGATGTCTCTCGTCAACGCCAACCTGGCAATCCCCGTCAATGTGGCCCTCGCCGCCAACGTCCTCTCGGACAGCTCGACGGCCATCGCTGGGGCGATTCAGGACACGCCGATCGACCAAGGCACCTGAACAGGCCGTCTCATCGTTTGAAAGGAGCACACGAATGGCCGAGGAATACAAGAAGCTGACCAGAGAGGAACTCGAGGCACTAGCGGGTGAACCGCTCCCCGAGCGGGCCGCCATGTCGCTGGTGAACGCAAATATCGCCGCACCCATCAACGCCGCCTTGGCGCTGAACGTGCTGTCCGACGACTCAGTGGCCTACGCGGAAGCCACCCAGACGGCCCCCATCACGCAGAGCATCTGACCCAACGTCGGGGAGGCGGACGAGTCCGCCTCCCCCTCAGCGGTCGAGACCGAGCGGTCACTGGGCATGAAGATCCCCCACCTGCAACTCACCCGCCGGGCGGCCACAGCTGTGGCCGCAGGTGTAGCCGCACTCGGGCTGGCGGGATGGGCGCTCGCCGAAGGTGGGGTACCGCTGGTCTCTTCGACCTCGGACGGGTCGACATCGACCACGACAACCAGCACGGCCCCTGGTGCACCGGGGGCGAGCACCGACAACGTCGCCGCCGCAGTCAACACCACGGACGGGAGGACGGTGGTGGCGCTGGCCATCAAGATCGTCCAGACCGACTCGTCGGCCGTCGACGCAGCGAACGCCGCAGTCGCAGCCGCCAGCTGTACCGACTGCCAGACCGTCGCCATCGCCCTGGAGGGCGTCCTTGTCGTGGGCAGTCCCGAGTACTACTCGCCGACCAACCTTGCCCTGGCCATTAACAGCGAGTGCAGCAACTGCCAGACGCTGGCCGCCGCCTACCAGAAGGTGGTTCAGAACGACACCCGCGTCCGCATCTCAGGTGAGGGACGACGCGAGATCGCCGACATCCGAACCGACCTGCTCGCCCTCCGGAACTCCGGCCTCGACATCTTCACCATCAAGCAGCGGGTCGAAGACGCCGCCGCTCGGTTCATCAAGGTTCTCGAGACCCAGGTCTACCCGATCGGCCGGACGGCCACGGCCGGCTCACCGACGGACACCGTCGCCCCGACCACGACCGAGGCTCCTGCCGCTCCCGCGTCGACGACGACGACCACGACGACCATCCCGCCGACGACCGATCAATCCACCACGACCACGACCACAAGCGTGCAGTGAACGAAGCCCGCCCGGGCAGCCCCCGCCCGCTCGGCTAGAAGCGGCTACGTCCCGTCCCTCGCTTTTTCGGGGAGGAAGAGGCCAGCCGATATGTGAGCGTGCGGTGCGAACAGGTCGGAGGCCGTGAACCGCTCGCGGATGGCCGTCACCACCGCGGGATCGGCCCGGTAGCGAACGTTGAAGTACACCTCTTCGTAGATGTGCTTCCGGTCGACCCCGAGGTCGGACAAGGCGTTCGACATCTCCTCGATCATGGCCCCGTTGCCGATCAGGTAGTACCGCTTGCCCGAGAGCGTGGACACGAGGGGCGGGACGGTTTCCGTCACCCTTCCCCGCAGCCCCGTCCAATCCTCCGGCGGCTGCGTCAGCGAGATCTGATAGCGGAAGAACGGGTACCGCCCCACCAGGTCGTCGAGTTCGTCCGTCAGGCAGATGTCTTCGACCAGCCGCAGGCCCCAGTACAGGTTGACCGGTCGGTCGAAGCCTTGTGCACCGAGCTCGTCGACGAAGGGGACCAGGGGACCGACCCCGACGCCGGTGGCGATCAGGACGAGCTCCTCGTCCGTCACCTTGGCCGCCATCGATCGGCCACTCGGACCCCGGAAGGCGATCTCGTCGCCCAGGCCGAGCTCGGCCAGGTAGTACGAGAGCGGCCCCTCGGGAACGAGCCGGACCAGGAGCTGGAAGGTCCGTTCCGCATTCGGGGACGACACGATGCAGTACGGGCTCCGCCGCACGCCGACGTCGGGCACGTCGGCCTGGATGCCGATGAAGTAGCCCGGCCGGAACTCGAACGGCTGATCGTCGGTGACCTGGAAGGTGATGCGCACCGTCCCGTAGGCGTTCAGCTTCTCGTACGCCGTCACCGCCGCCCGCCGGTCGTAGCGGTCCACCCGCCGGAGCTGCCGTTCCGCCGCCCCCCGCGACAGCGGGAAGGGCTTCTCCGGGGCGCGGATGTCGATGTCCGGCGAGCGGTAAGGGAACTCACGACGGCTTATGGGATCCGCCATCTGGCTACAGTCTACCGGCGCCACTGGGGTGGCGGACCTGCGAAACGACGCCTCGTCGATGGGCTGGGCTCCTACTAGGGCGGACGACGGGAACCGCTTGCGGCTCATCGGCCGCTCCGCCGGCCACCCCGGAACCGGTCGAGGCGGGGGTCCAGCATGTCGCGGAGGCCATCGCCGAGGAGGTTCAACCCGAGCACGGCCAGGGTGATGGCGACACCGGGGAACAGCATGAGCTGCGGCGCGGTCAGGAAGTACGAGCGGCCGTCGTTGAGCATCGCTCCCCACTCCGGCGTTGGCGGCTGGGCGCCAAGTCCGAGAAAGCTGAGTCCGGAGAGGGCCAGCACCAGCTGGCCCATTTCGAGCGTGGCCAGAACGAGGACGGGCGACACCACGCCGGGCAGCACGTGGCGGAGCAGGAGCCGTCGGTCTGGTGCACCCACGGCCCGCGCCGCCTCCACGTACTCCCGTTCCCGGATGGCGAGCACCGATCCGCGGACGACGCGGGCGTAGTCGGCCCAGGCGACGGCCACCAAACCGATGAAGACGCCCCGCAGGCCCGGCCCGATCGTTCCCACGATGGCGAGCAGGAGGAGCAAGGCAGGGAAGGCCAGGAGGGCGTCGACGACGCGCATGGCAACGGCGTCGAGAACGCCCCCGTAGTAGCCGGTCACGAGCCCGACTGCGACTCCGATCACCAGCACAACGACGGTCGCCATGCCGGCCGTTCCCAGAGACCACCGGGCGCCGGTGACGATCCGGCTAAGCAGGTCCCGGCCCAGAGCGTCAGTGCCCAGCGGGTGGTCGAGACTCGGGCCGGCAAGGCGATTCACGGGATCGACGGCAGCGGGATCGTATGGCGCGACCCAGGGAGCAGCCACGGCGACGACAACAAGCGCGCCGACGATTGTCAGCCCGGCCAACGCCAGTCGATCTCGGAGGAGGCGCCGCCAGGGTGAGAAGGAGCCGTTCACTCAGCTCTCCGGCTCCGCCGCGAGCCGGACGCGGGGATCCAGCCACACGTAGAGGAGGTCGACGATCAGGTTGATCGCCACGAACACTGTCCCCGTGAAGAGGACGAAGCCCTGGATCGTCGGGTAGTCCCGGTCGTAGATGCTGTCGATGACGTGCTTGCCAAGTCCGGGCCAGGCGAACACGGTCTCGATGATGGCTGCGCCGGCGACCAGATGTCCGAAGCCGATTCCCAGCAGGGTGACGACGGGCACCAGCGCGTTGCGCAGTGCGTGGCGCCACACCACCCGTCGCTCCGGAGCTCCCTTGGAGCGAGCGGTCCGCACATAGTCGTTCCCCAGAACATCGAGCAGACTCGCCCTCGTCAGCCGGGTCAGCCCCGCGGCCGCGCCCAAGGCGAGGGTGAGCACGGGCAGGGCCAGATGGCGCAACCCGCCACGCCCGGCCACGGGCAACAGGTTGACGTTCACCGCCAAGGCCAGGATCAGGACGTACCCGAGCCAGTAGCCGGGCATCGACGCACCGATGAGGGCGGCAAGCCGAGTCCCATGGTCGAGCGGGGAGTTCCGGCGCACGGCGGAGATCACGCCCGCGGGTAAGGCGATGAGCAGGGCCACGAGCAAGGCCGGGATAGCGAGCTCCAGCGTGATCCCGAAGCGCTCCCGCAGCTCGGAGGCGACGGGCGCGCCCGTGCGGTAGGACGTGCCGAAGTCTCCGGTCAGCGCGTTGCCCAGCCATCGGACGTAGCGCACGGGGAGCGGGTCATCGAGCCCGAGCTCGGCTCGGAGCAGGGCGACCGCCTCGGCCGATGGGGGTTCGCCCGTCTGGCGCCGGAGGAACAGCTCGGCCGGATCGCCGGGGGCCAGGTTGGCGAGAGCAAACGCGAATAGGGTGATCAGCAGCCATACGGGGACAAGGGCGGCAACGCGACGGGCGATGTAGGGCCTCACGGGCGGTCGGCCGGCGCGCCGGGAGGGATGGGACGCATGAGACGGTTCCGCGTGCTCACGAGCCTTGTGCTCACGATGACGCTCCTCGCCGCCTGTGGCGGCAACGGTGACGACGAGGGCGGCGGTGAGGCCCAGCCAAGACCCAACCAACCGGCGCGGGAGGATCTGGTTGTCGGGACGCCGGCCGACACCTTCAACGTCTCAGGCGATCGGGCCAACCTGGGCATGTTCCCCATCAACGCCAACATCTTCGAAACCTTGGTGCGCATGACGGCCGACTTCCAGGTCGAACCGGGGCTGGCCGAGCGCTGGGAGTACCGAGGTGACAATACGTGGCGGTTCTTCCTGCGCCGGGGCGTGCAGTTCCACAATGGCCAGTCGCTCAACGCCGAAGCGGTGAAGCTCAGCCTCGACCGCCTGGTGCGCACGGGCGGCGGCTCGTTACGGCTTGGTCCTGAGTCAGTCAAGCCGGTGGACGAGATAACGGTTGACATCACGCCGACCCAACCGAACTTCCGGCTCGTCGACCAGCTCGTCCACCCGAGCGTGGCGCCGATCGTCGCCCCCAACACCGATGTGGGCACGCAGCCGACGGGCACAGGCCCGTTCCGATTCGTGGAGTACGTGAAGGATCAACGCCTCGTCGTCGAGCGCAACGACGCTTACTGGGGCGACAAGGCCAAGCTGCGCCGCATCACCTTCCGCTTCATCCCAGAGGACAACTCCCGCTGGCTCTCCCTCCGCGCCGGCGAGGTCGACCTGATCTACGACCTGCCCCGCACCCTCGTTGACGAGGCCGACCGGACCCCGGGCATCAAGCTGGGGATCACGCCGCCAGGAGGCGCCGAGGTCATGTACCTCAACCGCAGCGGGAACGAGCCTTACACGATCCTGGCCGACGGCAGTGTCCGACGAGCGGTCGCCGCCGCCATCGACCGCCGGGCGGTGGTCACCCAGGTCTTCCCGAAGGCGGCGGAGTCGTACAACACGGTGAGCCCCGCCGCCCTGTTCGGCCAGCACGCGTCGCTCGTCAGAGGCGTGCCGTACGATCCCGCCCAGGCCCGGACCCTGCTCGACCAGGCGGGCTGGCGTCCCGGCAGCGACGGCATCCGAGTCAAGGACGGGAAGCGTCTCACCCTCACCATGGTCAACGGCTATCCGCCCATCGACCTGCGCAAGCCCATGCCCGAGCTCCTCCAAGCCCAGCTCAAAGATGTGGGGATCGAGGTGCGGATCGCCGAGACGCCCGAGCTGGCCACCTACACCGACCGGCTCAAGAATGGCGAGGGCGACCTGTTCCTCGAGCGCATCTCGCAGAACGACGCCACCCCCAGCCAGGCCGCCTCGAGCTTCTTCTACTCCAAGGCCACCGGGGACTACGCCAAGTGGTTCTCTGCGGGACGCCAGTACGACCAGGCCATCGAGGCGGCCCTCGCCGCTCCCGATCGCGAGGAGGCCAAGCGGCTGACGGCGACCGCCATCCGGAACGCGGTGGATGAGGAGGTCGTCGTCGTCCCGCTGGCCGCCGTCTACTGGCTGTTCGCCATGAAGGACGGCGTCCAGGGATTCCTGCTGCACGGGTCGGCGCGCCACGTCCGCTGGGCGCCCGTGTTCTGGTCGGCGAGCTGACGGGCGGCAGGTGGGATGCCAGAGAGCGCCTCCTCCTACAAGAGAACGCCGCTCGCCG
>JALZEC010000454.1 GCA_030862235.1 Actinomycetota bacterium
CGGCGAGCAGCCACGCGGCGAGGAACGCGAGCGGGCCGGCTACCCCGCCCGCTGATGCCCCGGCGGTCACCCGCCAGATTCGGTCGCCGTCACTCGGGAGCGTCTCGCGACGCGAGTCGCCACCCAAGGAAGGCGCAGAAGGCGGGCGATGCCGTCATCACCAGGACGGCCGAACCGACGGCGGTCCGGCCGGCGACCAGGAGGAGCACCCCCAACAGGAGGAGGCTCACCGTCCCCGCGCAGTACCAGCGCCACCACCGGGTGATGTGACGTACGGCCTGGGAATTGGGGAAGCGGAGGCGCTCGTCGATCTGCTGCAGGCGACGGAGCAGCGGCACTGCTCAGCCGACGAAGCGTTCGATGATGAGGGCGAGCCGCTGCGACTCCTGCTCGAGAGGGCCGGCGCGGTAACGCTGGGGGTGGCTCTCGACCTCGGCGGAGACGATCTTCCAGCCGACCAGCTCCCGGCGGAAGCGGGCGCGGTAGACGCTCGTCCCGGTCGCGCGCTGGGCGAGGGTGAGGGTGTCCCCCACGAGCGAAGCCTCCCAGTCGCCGGCGGCGGGGCTCCTTCGAATGGCGTCCCACTCGGCGTCGGTCCAGACCCGGCGGGGCGCGGTGATCGGGGTGGGTTGGATGAGCTCGGAATCGGGCATGGGCGCCACCTCCCGTCGACACGACCATGCTACGACGAGCCGGACGGCTGGAAGGCCCCGGGTACGATGCCTCGTGCCTTCCCGCACGTCTTGGGCGCGCCGGTGCTGAGCCTTCCTGAGGGCCGGTCCGGCGTCCTCCCCAACCAATACCTGGCCACGGCCATCGAAGCGGGGATCATCGACGCCGGGAGCTTCCGGATCCCGGCCGAGAACATCCAGCCGGCGAGCCTCGACCTCCGGCTGGGCGAGGTCGCCTACCGCATCCGGTGCAGCTTCCTGCCCGACCGGATGACCGTCGAGCGCAAGGTCAAGGACTACATCATCGACGAGCTGGACCTGCACAAGGAGGGCGTCGTCCTCGAGACCAACCGCCCGTACCTGATCCCCCTGAAGGAGCGGCTGGCCCTGCCGCCCAGCGTCCGGGGGAAGGCCAACCCCAAGAGCTCGACCGGGCGGCTCGACGTCTTCACCCGTCTGATCACCGACGGCAGCTACCGGTTCGACGAGGTGCGGGCCGGGTACGAGGGGAACCTGTACCTGGAGGTCGTCCCCCTCTCGTTCGCCATCCGGGTCCGGGAGGACCTGACCCTCAACCAGCTGCGGCTGTCGGTCGGTCGCCAGGAGCTCTCCGACGAGGACCTGCTCGCCTTCCACCACGAGCAACCGCTGCTGTTCAAACACAGCCGCGCCGTCCCAGAGGCCGACTTCGCCATGGCCGACGGGCTGTTCCTGAGCCTCGACCTGCGGGGGGACAAGACGCGGCGGGTGGGCTACCGGGCGCGGGACAACGCGCCGCTGCTCGACATGACCCGGGGGCGGGGGCTCGACCCGGACCCCTACTGGGAGGACGTGAAGGCGGAGGACGGGGACCGGATCGTCCTGACGCCCCAGAAGTTCTACCTGCTCATGTCCGACGAGGCGGTCATGATCCCGCCCACCCTGGCCGCGGAGATGACCGCCTACGACCCCACCGCCGGAGAGCTGCGCACGCACTACGCCGGCTTCTTCGACCCCGGGTTTGGCTACGACCCGGACGGACGCTTCACGGGATCCAGGGCCGCCCTCGAGGTCCGGGCCCACGACGTGCCATTCATGATCGAGAACGGCCAGCGGGTCTGCAAACTGACGTTCGAACGGATGCTGGAAGAGCCGACGTTCCTCTACGGAGCCGGTATCGGGTCGTCCTACCAGCGGCAGGAGGAGACGCTGGGCAAGCACTTCCTGCCCCAGCGGCGCATCGCGCCGGCGGCTCCTACCGGCGAACCCGAGCCCCAGTCGGAGCCGGGGCCGGACGAGTCGGACCGGCTGTTCCCTATCCGGTAGGGAGGGTTCGGAGCCGCTCGACGAGCCAGCTGACGCTGTCGGGCTGACCCATGGCCTGCTCCCAGCCGTCGAGCAGCCGCAGGACGTTCTCCTTGTCGTGGACGGTGGCGAGGACGCGGACCTGCAGGTCTTCGGTGTGAAGGGGCATGGCCAGGAAGTCGCCGAAGGGGTCGACCCACATGTCCGGCATCTCGTCCTGCATGACGTAGAGCTCCCCGGTGTCCTCGATCCAGTTCAGCTCGTAGCGGCGGCCGTGGGCGTCGTGCCAATCCTGGCCGAACTGCAACTCGGCCGATGTCCGCCGCCGCTCGTCCTCGTCGTAGAACTGCTCAATGTCCATGCTTGTCTCGATCCTCCCCGGTCAGCGTAGGAGATGCGGGAGGTGGGGCCTTGGGTAGCGTCGGTTGCATGAGCGAGCAACCGAGCCACCAGGAGGTCGTCGAGGCCACCGCCGCCGCCGAGGACCAGATGCGCCCGCAGAAGATTCCTGTGAACGTGTACGAGGCGAGCGGAGCGCTGGTCATCGTGGCGCCCATGCCCGCGGTGACGCCCAAGGACGTGACCGTTGAGCTCCGGCCCGGCTGCCTGCGCTTCTGGGCCCACCTTCGCAGCGCCGGGCCCCGGGAGTACCTGATCCACGAGTGGGACTACGGCGGCTACGAACGAGAGATCGACCTGCCCGATGGGTACGGCGCCGGGGTGGAGGCCACGATGGCCAACGGCCAGATCGCCATCCGCGTCTTGCGAGGGGATCCGGTGGGCGAGCTGGTCAGCATCGAGCCCAGCGAGAAGTAGTTGCCGACCGCCGGGGGCGCGCCCGAGCACGGCGAGGTTCCCGTCTGGGAGAAGCGGTTCCGGGCGCCGGCCATCGGCTTTCCCCGCTGGGGTCGGGACGCGCCCGACCGCGTCGCCCTGGCGTCGAACGAGAGCGGAGCCTGGCAGGTCTATGCCTGGGACCGGGCGCGGGGTACCCGGCGGCAGGTCACCGACGACCCCATCGGCGTCCCTGGAGGGGCGGTGACCCCGGACGGGGAAGGGGTCGTGTGGTTCCACGACGCCACCGGGGACGAGGTGGGGCGGTGGATGGTCGAGCCGTTCCACGGGACGGCGGAGGAGCGCCGCCCCTTCGTCCCGGGCGTCCCCGAGGCTTGGAGCGCGGGCCTGGCGGTGGCCGACGGCGTCGTCGCCGTGGGCACGGCAGCCGAGGACGGGTTCACCGTCTGGCTCTCCATCGACGGGGACGAGGCGCGAGTCCTCCACCGCCATCCGGAGATGCTGGAGGTGGCCGGGCTCTCTCGGGACGGCCGGCTTGTGGCCCTCCAGCACGCCGAGCACGGCGACACCATCCACCCAGCGGTGCGGGTGGTCGACCCCCGCACGGGCGAGGTCGCCGGCGAGCAGTGGGACGGGGAGGGGCTGGGGCTCTCGGTCGCCGGCTGGTCCAGGGTGCGGGGGGACCAGCGGTTGGCCCTCGTCCACGAGCGGGAGGGCAAGGACCGGCCCGCCCTCTGGGACCTGACGACCGGGAAGCGCCAGGACCTGCCCGTCGACCTGCCCGGAGACGTCACCGTCGCCGACTGGTTCCCCGACGGCCGGGGCCTCCTGCTCGTGCACGAGCACGAGGGTCGGGACCAGCTCTTTCGCTTCGACCTCCTGACCGAGGCGGTCCTGCCGCTGGTCCACCCGGTGGGGACGATCTCGGGCGCGGCCGTCCGTCCCGACGGCGAGGTCTGGTACCGGGTGGGAAGCGGCGCCGAGCCCCCCACCGTGCGGGGCGCGCGAGACAACCGAGAGGTGTGTGCACCTGAGGGGGAACGGGCGCCGGGGGGACGGCCGTACCGGTCCTGGTGGTTCTCCAACCCCCGGGGCATCAGGATCCACGGCTTCGTGGCCACTCCGGCGGGCGAGGGGCCCTTCCCGGTGATCATGGACGTCCACGGCGGGCCGACCTGGGCCTACACGGACAGCTTCATGCCCGCCGTCCAGGCCTGGGTCGACCACGGGTTCGCCGTGGCCATGGTCAACTACCGGGGATCGACCGGCTACGGCATCGCCTTCCGCGACGCCCTCATCGGCAACCCCGGCTTCCCCGAAGTGGAGGACGTGGTGGCCGGGCTGGACGACCTGGCCCGGGAGGGCGTGGTCGATCCCAGCCGGGCGGTGATCGCCGGCGGGTCGTGGGGCGGGTACGTCACCCTCCTCGCCCTGGGGCGGGAACCCGAGCGCTGGGCAGCGGGGGTGGCCGCCGTGCCGGTGGCCGACTATCCCACCGCCTACTGGGACGAGGCGCCGAGCCTGCAGGCGTTCGACCGGTCGCTCTTCGGCGGCAGCCCGGACGAGGTCGGCGCCCTGTACGAGGAGCGGTCACCTCTTACCTATGTCGACCGCGTGCGGGCGCCGGTGCTCATGATCGCCGGCGACAACGACACCCGGTGCCCCATCCGGCAGGTGCTCAACTACGTGGAAGCGCTCCAAGCCCGAGGCGGCGAGGTGGAGGTTTACCGGTTCGACGCCGGTCACGGGTCGATGGTCATCGACGAGCGGGTGAGGCAGATGGGGGTGGAGCTCCGGTTCGTCCTGGACCGGGTGAAGCCCTAGTTCAGGCTCTCCAGCACGTCCCATAGCACCTCCCTTAGGCCTCAACCTCGCCCTCAACCTGACCGGAAGGGCCCTGCTGACCAGGCCTTTTACTTGAGATGCGGGGGTGACAAACCCTGTGGCCCGTCGTTAGGATCATCCCCCGTGGGTGGGACACGCGCGGCCTCTGCCGCGGTTCGAGTGCGCCTGGCGGTTGCCGCGCTGGCCTCGGGCTTCGCCGTTGTCCTGCTCCTCCTTCTCTCTGCCGGCCCGGCCACTGCCGAGACGGGAGACTCGGGAGGCTCGGGCAACGCCGGCGGCGCCACCGCGACCGGCGGCGCCCTGAGC
>JALZEC010000001.1 GCA_030862235.1 Actinomycetota bacterium
TCGGTGAACGACGTGCACCTCACCGACTACAAGGTGCGTGTGCTGGACACGTCGAAGGGAACCGGGGCCGTGACCCGCGTGCTCATCGACTCCACCGACGGCGAGCGGACGTGGTCGACCATCGGGGTCTCCGAGAACATCATCGAGGCGTCGTGGGCGGCGTTGTCCGACTCGGTCGTCTACGGGTTGTTGCACCGCACCGGGGACGGCGTGGTGAACGTCGAGGAGGGGGACGCCTGATGGCCGCTCCCGACTATGTCCCGCCCACGCAGGCCGACGCGCCCCGTCAGTCGCTGCCCATCCCCCCCGGGCGGAGGTGGATGGCGACCCGTCCCGCGGACCTGCAACACGGCCAGCCCATCGGCCCTCGTTTCGGGCGCCCCGGTCCCGACCAGGGCTACGCCCACTCGCTCGCCGAGCGCTTCAGCGGCCGACTCCGCCTGGCCGAGGGCGAGCACGAGGAGGACGTGGTCGCCGGCGTCGTCGCGGTGGCCTTGCGGCGGGCGTCCATGTTCGGCCGGGCGCCGGTGATCCACGACCTCGAGCTGGCTTTCGGCCTGTTCGGGTACCTCGACGACGCGCCCACCGAGCTGGTGGCGTGGCGGCGCACCCTCCTGGCCGGCGCCGCCCACCAGTACTGGGAGCAGCGCGAGGTGGTCGACACCGTCCCATCCGAAACGCTCCGCCTGACGCCGGCGCAGGTCCGCAGTCGGCTCCACGAGTGGAAGACCCTCACCGGCGCGGACCAAGGCCCGCCGCCAGGGTCGGTCACCCTGCCTGCCGGCGCTGACTGATCCACTTCCGCTCGAGCAGATCGAGATCCCCGCCCGCGGTCTGGTCTTTGACGCGCTGGCGGCAGGGCCCAGCGGCGGTGAGCCGGTCATGCTCCTCCACGGCTTCCCCCAGTCGTCCTACGAGTGGCGTCACCTGCTCCCGGTCCTGGCCGAGGCCGGTTTCCGCGCCCTCGCCCCTGACCAGCGCGGGTACTCGCCGGGTGCCCGGCCGGAGGAGGTGGAGGCGTACCACGTGGACCAACTGGTGGCGGACGCCCTCGCCATCGCCGACCACTTGGGCTGGGCCCGATTCCACCTGATCGGGCACGACTGGGGCGCCGTCGTCGGCTGGACCATCGCCGCCCGTCACCCGGAGAGGCTGCGGACGTTGACGGTGCTCTCGGTGCCGCACCCGCTCGCCTACGTGCAGGCCCTGGGTTCGGAGAGCGGGGACCAGGCCTCCCGGTCGCGATACATCGGCCTGTTGCAGCAGGAGGAGCTGGCCGAGAGGCTGCTGCTGGCGGGGGAGTGCGCCGGGCTGCGAGCGCTGTTCGCCAACACCGCCTTCCACGATCGGCCGGCCATGGACCACTACGTCGAGCGCCTCTGCGATCCGGCCGCCCTCACTGCCGTCCTGAACTGGTACCGCGCCCTCGACCTGGCGTCGATCGCCGGGGTTGGCCCCGTTGCCGTGCCCACCTTGTACGTCTGGAGCACCGACGACCCGGCCATCGGGCCAGAGGCGGCGGAGCGAACCGAATACCACATGGCCGGTCCGTACCGCTTCGAGGTGCTCGAGGGGGTGAGCCATTGGATCCCGGAGGACGTCCCCGACCAGCTGGGCCCGCTGGTCCTCGAGCACCTCCGGCTCGCTCAGTAGGCCTTGGCCACCGTCGTCACGAGATCCGACTCGGCCGAGGACTCGGGCAGCGTTCCGTCGGGGCGCTGCAGGCAGCGCACCGACAACCCGGCCTGGTTGAGCTCGTTCTCCGCGTCGCGTACTACCTTCCACGGCACCCGAGCGAACCCCTCCGCCGCCGCCTCGATCGCCTCTTGGAGCGAGGTCGTCTCGGTCGTCATGGCTTCCCGTCGCTCGAGCGCCTGGCGGTGCAGGCAAGCCTGGACCTCCTCGAGGGTGGTCAGGACTCTGGACGCGACGGAGTCCAGCGCCACCTGCTCCTTGCTCGAGGTGTCCCGGCGCGCCAGGGTGACCTTTCCGTCGGCGAGGTCACGCGGCCCCACCTCCACCCTGATCGGCACACCCTTGAGCTCCCAGTCGACGACCCGCCGGCCGAACGAGGTGGCGACCTGGTCGTCCATCTCGACAAGGAGACCCCTCCCGCGAAGCTCGCGCCCGATGGCCTCCGCCGTCTCGCCCGACCCGCCCTCGGCCTTGACGACGATCACGACTACTTGCACGGGCGCCAGGCGGGGAGGCACGCGTAGTCCGGCGTCGTCCCCGTGGGCCATGATCAGCGCACCTACGAGCCGGGTGGACACGCCCCAGGACGTCTGCCAGGCGAACTCGGAGTTGCCCGACTGGTCCTGGAACTGGATGCCGAAGGCGCGAGCGAAGTTCTGGCCCAGCTCATGGCTCGTCCCCATCTGGAGGGCCTTCCCGTCGCCCATCATCCCTTCGATGGTGTAGGTAGCGTCCGCCCCGGCGAACCGCTCCCGCTCGGTCTTGCGCCCGACCAGCACGGGCACCGCGAGCACGTTCACGGCGAAGTCCTCGTACACGTCCTTCAAGATGTGGAGGGCGAAGGCGCGGGCGTCCGCCTGGGTGGCGTGGGCCGTGTGTCCCTCCTGCCACAAGAACTCCGTCGTCCGCAGGAACACGCGCGGTCGCAGTTCCCAGCGGACGACGTTGCACCACTGGTTGATGAGGAGCGGCAGGTCGCGATGGCTCTGGATCCATTTGGCGAAGAAGACGTTGATGATCGTCTCGCTGGTGGGCCTGACCACCGCGGCCTCCTCCAGCTCCTTCCCCCCGCCGTGGGTGACGACAGCCAGCTCCGGACTGAAGCCTTCGACGTGCTCGGCTTCCCGCCGGAGGTAGGACTCGGGGATGAACAGCGGGAAGTAGGCGTTGCGCACTCCCGCCGCCTTGATGCGGTCGTCGAGCTCGCGCTGGATGCGCTCCCAGATGGCATAGCCGTAGGGCCGGATCACCATGGTGCCCCGAACGGGTCCGTTGTCCGCCATCTCCGCCTTGGCCACCACGTCCTGGTACCACTGCGGGAAGTTCTCGGTCCGAGGCGTAAGCACGCTCTTTCCCATGCGAATGGAGGCTATCGGCCACGACCAGCCGGGTAGGTTGAGTTTGGTGAGCGCCCCGCGTGTCCGCTTCGCCCCGTCGCCCACCGGCTACCTCCACGTTGGCGGCGCCCGCACCGCTCTGTTCAACTGGATGTTCGCCCGCCGCCACGGCGGCACGTACATCCTGCGCATCGAAGACACTGACCCGGAGCGGTCGCGCGACGACCTCATCGACGGCATCCAGCGTTCCCTGCACTGGCTGGGGCTGGAGTGGGACGAGGGACCGATCCGCCAATCGAAGCGGCTGGACCTTTACCGCGAGGCCGTGGAGCAGCTACGGGCCGCCGGGTTGGCCTACTACTGCGACTGCACCGCCGAGGACGTGAAGGCGCGGTCCGGGGGGCATCCGACCACTGGTTACGACGGCTACTGCCGGGACCGAAACCTCCCGCCTGGCCCTGGGCGCGCTCTTCGCTTTCGCACGCCGGACGAGGGAGAGACCGTCGTCCGTGACCTGATCCGGGGAGACGTGCCCTTCGCCCACGACACGCTCGAGGATTTCGTCATCGTTCGGTCGGACGGCTCGCCCGGCTTCTACCTCCCCAATGCCGTGGACGACGTGGACCTGAAGATCACACACGTCATCCGGGGGGAGGACCTCCTGTCGGCCACGCCCCGCGTCCTCCTGCTGCGTAAGGCATTGGGGACGGCCGACGAGCCGGTTTTCGCCCACCTGCCCATGATCGTGGACGAGCAGCGGCGCAGGCTGTCGAAACGCCGCCACTCGGTCGCCGTCGAGGAGTACCGGGAGAAGGGGTACCTGCCGGAGGCCCTTCGCAACTACCTGGCTCTCCTGGGGTGGGTACCACCGGACGGGCGGGAGATCATGCCCATCGAGGAGATGATCCCCCAGTTCGACCCGGCCGACGTCAATCGCTCGAGCGCGTTCTTCGACATGCAGAAGCTCAATCACGTCAACGCCGAGTACATCCGCGCCCTCCCGGTGGCAACGTTCGTGCGGGAGTCGCTTCCCTGGCTCGAGCTGGACGCGCCGTGGCCGCCCGAGCGGTTCGATCTCGCCGCCTTCGAGGCGATGGCCGCGCTCGTCCAGGAGCGGGTCCGCACCCTCTCCGAGGTTCCGAGTCTTGTGGACTTCCTTTTTCTCGAGGAGCCGGCGATCGACGAGGAGTCCTGGACCAAGGCAACGCGCGACCCTTTGGCCCGCGGCGTGCTGGAGGACGCACTGGCCGAGTACGCCAGCTGCCCGTGGGAGGCGTCGACCCTGCGGGAGGTCACCCTCGCCATCGGAGAGCGGCACGGTCTCAAGCTGGCGAAAGCTCAGGCGCCGATCCGGGTGGCAGTGACCGGGCGAACCGTTGGTCCTCCCCTGTTCGAATCCCTCCATGTCCTCGGCCGGGAGAGGACGCTGGCTCGACTGGCTGCGGCTCGCGACCGGTTGGGCGCCGCCCTTCCATGATCCGGCTGCTTCGCCTGTCGATCGTCGTCGCCGCGCTCCTCGTCGCCTACATCGTGTTCACCTTCGCCCAGGTGTGGCTGGCCTCCCGCCAGGATGAGGCCCGTGAGGTCCAGGCCATCGTCGTGCTCGGAGCGGCGCAGTACAACGGCATCCCCTCGTCGATCCTCAAGGCCCGCCTGGACCACGCCTTCGACCTCTACAGCCGGGACCTCGCCCCCGTCATCGTCGTCACCGGCGGCAACCAGCCTGGAGATCGGTTCACCGAGGCCACTGCCTCCGCCGACTACCTCTTGAAGCGTGGCGTTCCCGACGAGAACATCCTGCGGGAGGTCAGTGGCACCTCCTCGTGGGAGTCCCTGGCGGCGGCCTCATCGTTCCTCAAGGACCGGGACATTCGCCGGGTGCTCCTCGTCTCGGACCCGTTCCACTCCTACCGCGTGGCCGCCATCGCCCACGAGCTGGGGCTCGAGGGCTACACGTCACCCACCCGCACCAGCCCCATCGGCGGGGTCACCGAGGTTCGCCACCTGCTCCGGGAGACGGCGGCCGTGGCCCTGGGCCGTGTGATCGGCTACCGGCGGGAGGCAGGGATCCATCGGGCGGTCGAGACCGAGCTCGGCTCCTCCCGCTCCAGCGAGAGGAGTTCAGCTCTCCAGCTCGTCTGGTGAGCGGTGTTCCCCGAAGCGGTCGGCGGGAGACTGGCCGGAGTACTCGTCCCCGTACGTCCAATCGGGCTGCTTCTCCCGGAACCGCTCGTCCACGATCGCCCGATTCCCCTCGATGTCCACCATCTCCGCGATCAGGACCGGATCGGTGGCGGCGGCCGCCCCGGTGACGTGGGCCTCGAGGGCGTCCCGGAACCGCTCGATGACGCTGGCCATCACGGCCTGGTGCTGAAGGGCGAGGTAGCACCGGGCACGATCGCCGATGGTCGCCACCCGGTCGGCGATGGCCTGGAGATCGTGCTCCTCCGCCTCGGAGCGGGTGACCTTGGCCAGCAGCTCGGAGAGGGCGAGCCCGTCCTGCTTGCAGGGCGTGCACTGCCCGCACGACTCGACGGCGAGGAAGCGGGATACGCCGGCGGCGACGGCGGCGAGGTCGTCGGCGTCGTCGAAGACCATGAAGCCGGCGGAACCGAGGCCGCTCCCGATCTCGTTCAGGTCTTCGTACGTGACCGGCGTGTCGAGCTGATCGAAGCCGATGAGCCCGTTGGCGACGCCGGGCAGCACCGCCTGGATGTGCTGCCCCCGCCGGGCCCCGCCGGCCACAGCCTCGATCACCTCGCGCAAGGGCGTCCCCATGGGAACCTCGCCCACTCCGGGGCGCCGGACGGAGCCGGTGACCGTGCAGACGATGGTCCCTGGCGACTTCTCCGTCCCGTACTCGCGGAACCACCCGGCGCCCTTGGCGATGATCCCGGGCACATTGGCCAGGGTCTCGACGTTGTCGACCAGCGTGGGCGGGGCGACGCTCTCGTCCTCTGGGCCGGCCATGTCTACGGGGGCGGCGAGGCCGCTCCTGCTGGCCACGTCGTCCTCGTCCTGGACGACTTCCAGCACACCCCGCCGGAAGGGGGGAGCGATGCGCGGGAACGGGTACCGGCCGGCGATGGACTCGAGAAGAGCGGTCTCCTCGCCGTACAGGTACTCGCTGGGCCCCTCGAAGAGCGTGATCTCGACTTCGGTGGGGTCCGCCCAGCCCGCTTTGTACGCCTCTTGGATAGCGGCCCGGACGCGGTCCACCTCCCGGCGGAACGTCCGCTTCATGCCGAAGACGACCTGCGTGGCGCCGACGGCGTAGGCGGCGATCAGCGCCCCTTCGAGGACGTGATAGGGGTTGGCCCGCAGTATGGAGCGGTCCTTGAAGGTGCCCGGTTCGCCCTCGGCGGCATTCACCACGACCGCCGTGGCCGCGAGCGGTGAGCCATGCTCGGCAACCGTTCGCCACTTCGTACCAGTCGGGAACCCTGCGCCCCCCCGACCCCGGAGTCCGGACGCCTCCAGCTCGGCGATGACGACATCGGGCTCGACCTTCCTGGCCGCCTCGAGTCCTTCCCCGCCCCCACCGGCGATGTAATCGTCGAGGATGTGGACGGGGTCGGCGAACAGCACTCGGTGGACGGTCGTCATGGCCGCCAGTCTTCCCGACTCGGGCGCCGCGCTCACAACCCGGAGGGCGGTCCAGCTCTCAACCGCCCACTGCTAGGCTGATGAAGCCGATCGGGGGTGGTGTAATCGGCAACACGACAGGTTCTGGCCCTGTTATTGGGGGTTCGAGTCCTCCCCCCCGAGCCAACCGGCGCGGCTGCGAAGCTGCCGCGTCCGTGAGGCCCCATCGTCTAGCGGCCTAGGACACCACCCTCTCAAGGTGGAGACACGGGTTCGAACCCCGTTGGGGCTGCCGCAACGAGTCAGTATCCGAACCGCCTTCGGGACCAGGCGCACGTCGGCCGAATCCCTGTGGCGCCGAGCTTGCCTTTGAGAGCTCGCTGCTCATTGCGGAACGACGACGGCGGCGAGCACGGCGTCTTCCTCGATCGCATAGCGGCCCTCCAGGCGTGCCGGCAGTGAGGGCGGCACCTGCGGAAGTCGGAGCTTGGCCCGGAAGCGACTGCTGTCGACGTCGATCGTGAGGTCGACGTCCTTGAAGTCCAACCAGAAGCCCGTCAACCGGGCGCACGCCTTGTACACCGCTTCCTTCATCGTGAACAGCGCCGTCTCCCAATGGCAGCCGGGGTCGGTGTCGAGCAGCCACGCCTGTTCGGACTCGGTCGCCACCAGTTCCCGGACGCCGGCCGGGAGCGCCCGGCGCGATTCCCCGTCGACCCCCAGAGCACGGCATGTCGCGGCAGGGGCGACGGCGGCCACGCACCACCCCTCCCAGTGGGTGATCGAGCCAACGACGCTTGACGGCCACTTGGGGGAGCGGTCGGCGCCCATCGGCAGCGCGACGGGGGGCACGTCGAGAGCGGCCAAGGCGCGGCGGGCACAGTACCGGCCCAGCCCGAACTCACGGCGGCGTCGCGGCACCATCCTTTCCGCGTCGAGAGCCTCTTCGGGCAAGAGGGGCGGAGGGTCGGTGTCATACGGCACGGCTACCACCGCGGCGTCAGCGTGGAGCAGCCCGCGGAACGCCGCTTCCACATCCACCCGCCGCCAAGGATACAAGTCATTGCGCTGCTCTTCCGTCCACCGGATATATTCGGCTCGACGGCGGATCGTGGAGGCGGCAGCGCCTATGGACAGGTCCGAAGAGCTGGCCCCACAGGGGACGGGCGTGAATTCCTCGGCCCCCATACCCGACGACTTCGCGGGCACGTACACCTTCTATCACGATGGGTGGCGGTGCTGGCTGCGCCTGAAGAGGCCGGACGCGGACGAGCGCCTATTGCGCGGGCGACTGTTCGATCACAAGCTCGACGGCCGACAGCACGACGTCGAGGCGCGGGTGAGCCTGGACCCGCCCCACCAGGTGACGATCCGGGTTCTCGACTACAACTGGATGCCAGAAGGCCAAGTCTTCGACGGCTTCCTGTTCCGGCGCGCGAAGAACGCCATGGCCGGGACCACCGTCTGGGCCGGAGACCAGCGGCCATACGGTTTTTTCGCCCGCAAGACCACTTCTCTCACGCTCAGCCCGTTCGGCGAGCCCGCGAGGAGGCGACCGGACGAGGAGGCCGAGCACGTCCCGTGCGAGGAGTGCGGTGGCCTGTACAGCGTGTGGGAGGACGGCGACCACGGGGTCATGCGCCTCGTCCCCGGGCCGGGTTCGTCACTGCGGGGCAGCTACCGCCCAGACGCGTCCTCCGGCTCGACGTTGGCCGTCGAGGGCCGAGCTGATGTCACGGTCCCGCATCAGCTGGAGCTCGTGGCGCGGGGCGGAGGCGCCGACCGACTGTTCCACGGATACATGTTCACGCGCCCCAAGAACGCCATCGCCGGTTGGATGGAGCTCGGTGGCAGTCGAAAGGGCTTTTACATGACCAAGCTCACTCCCTTGCGTTGGGAGCCCACGGTCGGAACTTCGTCCGCCTCCAGCTGAAGGCGGTCGTCGGAAGCCCATGGCCTCGCTGTTCATCAGCCATAGCAGTGTCGACGACGAGAGCGCCAAGCAGCTCGGCGATCGTCTCCGGGAGGCGAAGCACGCATCCTTCTTCCTCGACCATGACGTCAGCGCGGGGATCGCCCCTGGGCGCCGATGGGAGGACGAGCTCTACACGAACCTCCGCCGTTGCGACGCGGTCATCTTCCTCGCGACGGAGAGCTCGGTCACGTCGCCCTGGTGCTTCGCCGAGCTGGTCGTGGCTCGCTCGATCGGCAAGCCCATCGTGCCGATCGGTCTCCGTGGCGTCCGTTTGAGTTTGCTCGAGGACGTGCAGTGGATCGACTGGGAGCAGGAGGACCCGAGCTGGGCGCGTCTGTGGCGGCGCCTGGAGGAGCTGGATATCGAAGCACTCCCGCCATTTGACCCGACCCGACCGCCGTACCCCGGCCTGGACGCGTTCGACGAGGCAGACGCGCGGGTCTTCTTCGGACGCAGCGCCGAGATACGGGAGGTCAGGGAGCTGCTCTACCCGCCCCAAGCACGCGATCCCAAGCGACTGGTCGCGGTCACCGGCCCGTCAGGCAGCGGGAAGTCATCGCTCCTGCGGGCAGGGCTCGTACCGCGCCTGCAGGCTTCAGGCGAGTGGGTCGTCGTCCCACCCTTGATCCCCGGCGAGCGGCCGTTGCGGGAGCTGGCACTGGCCATGGCCAGGTCCCTGACCGAGGCGGGGAAGCCGGTCGACTGGAGGGACGTGCTCAGAGCCGTCATGCGGGACCCCGAGGAGCTCGCCAACTTCGCCCTCGACCTCGTCGACACGCTCTCGACCAGCCGCGGTCGAGTCCTCTTCGCAGTCGATCAGGCAGAGGAGCTGCTGCGGCTCGGGGACGACACTCGCCTGCAGTTCCTCGAGCTCCTCGCCTCGGCCCTTGAGGCATTGAGCTCGCTCTGGCTCGTCGTCACGATCCGGCCGGAGTTCCTCGCCAGCTTCCTGGCCCAACCTCCGATCGTGGAGCTCCATCCTCCGACCAAGGTCTTGCTGCCCCTCGACCCATCGCGCTTGCCCGAGGTCATCAAGCGGCCGGCGCAAGAAGCCGGGATCGACATCTCCGACGAGGTCACCAACCAAATGGTGAACGAGACCGAGGGCGGGGACGCGCTGCCGCTCCTTGCGTACACGCTTCGCCAGCTCTACGAGCGCGCCGGACCCGAGAAGCGCATCACGGCGGAGCTGTACGACGCAGTCGGCGGCGTGCACGGCGCCCTGAAGAACCAAGCCGACAGGGTCCTGGCCAACCTGGCGGCCGTCGCCTCGGAGCCGGAGGTGATGGAGACGCTCTTGCAGCTCGTCACGCTGACTCCCGAAGGCCAACCAACCCGACGGCGCGTCCCCTGGGATGCCTTCGAGGACACGCGGAAGAAGATCCTGAGCGCGTTCGTCGACGCCCGACTGCTCAAGAGCAGCCAGGGCGCCGACGGCGCCACCTTCGTCGAGACGGCTCATGAGGCGCTCTTCCGAGTGTGGACCCCGCTGGCCACCGCAATCCAGGAGTCGGAAGAGCAGCTGCGGCTGCGCTCCGAGCTTGACCAGCTGGCAAAGGAATGGGTGACGCGCGGGCGGCTCGACTCCTACCTCATCGGTGGTGATCGCCTCCAGCGAGCGCTGGCGTTCCTCCCATCGGAGGAGGGCGCCGCCGACTTGGGGCCGATTCCTGAGTACCTCGAGCGCAGCAAGGCGTACGAGGACATGCGGGAAGCTCAGCTTCGGACATTGACGGAGAGCTCGCGACTCGAGGGCCTGCGCGCTGAGTTGGGAGCGCGTGCTGACGAGATCCATGACCTGCTCGAGGTCCGACCTCTCGACGGGCTCGTCTCGGCCATCGCGGTCCTCGCGCGCAATCAGCGTGAGTTTCCCGACCACATCTTCAGCTCCAGTCAGGACGTCCTGCGCGCCGCCATTGACCAGGCTCGAGAGCGGAACGTTCTCGCCGGCCATGCGGCCACCGTCACTGCGGTGGCCATGACCGAGAACCTCATCGCCAGCGCGAGCAATGACGGCACCGTGCGGTTCTGGAGTCGCGACGGGAGCCCGCTGAATGGCGGACCGAGCACCGCCAGCGACCGGGTCCTCACGGTCGCCATCAGCCCTGACGGAGGAAGCGTTGCCAGCGGAAGCGGCGACGGCTGGGTGCGTGTGGCGACTATCGGGGGGGAGGAGTTGTGGGCAGTCCGCGGTCACGACGACGCGGTCACCGCCGTCAGCTTCTTCGGGGACGGCCGAGAGCTACTGACAGGCAGCGACGACGGCACCATCCGGCGCTGGGACGCGAACGGCAATCCCATCGGCGTTCCCTGGGCAGCCTCCGCGGAGAGAGGTCTCACTGTTGCGTTCAGCGCGGCGACAGGCATCGTGGCCGGAGTCTGCGGCGACGGGACGGTGCGCGTGTGGGAGCAGGACAACCTCCGGCTCGTGCGGACCATCGACTCCGGGTGGGAGGTCGTTCACACGTGCGTGGCGTTGAGCCGCGATGGGACCTTGCTGGCGTTGGGCGGTGCCGACGGTCAGATCTCCGTGTTCGGCGCGGCCGACGCCCCGATCCGCTTCAAGGGCCACGATGGGTGGGTATCGACGATGGCGTTCAGTCCCGAAGGTTCGACCCTGGCCAGCGGGGGGGCCGACGAGACAATCCGGCTGTGGAGGGTGGACGGGGTCCCGCTCGGCCCCGCCCTTCACGGGCATACCGACGTCGTCACCACGCTGTCGTTTGCGAGCGACGGTGACATGATCATCACCGGTGCGGCCGACAGGACCGTACGGCTCTGGGACACCCAGGGCCTCCTCCTCCGCGCCGTGTCCGCCCACCGGTCCGACGCCAATGGCGTCGCCTTTCTGCACGGTGGCGAAGTGATCGCGACCGGTGGCGCGGACGCCACGCTCCGCCTCTGGAGCCGGCAGGGGAAGCTGCTGGCGGCTCCTGCGCCCGTGCATGAGAACTTCATTCGGACAGTTGCGGCCAGCCCGCACGGCGACACGGTCGCCACCGGTGACGCGGACGGCGTTCTTGTGCTCTGGGATCGGGAAGGCCGCGCCTCAGTGGTCAGGAAGGCGCACCGGCGGGAGTTGTCCTCGGCGTCGTTCTCTCCCGACGGTCGGACGATCGCCACCACCGGCGCTGACCGCACCCTCCGTTTCTGGGACGGCACGGGCGAGCTCGTCCGTACCATTGAGACCGGAAACGCTGAAGTCGCATCACTCGCGTTCGCCGTCGGCGGAGCAACGCTGGCCACGGCGCGAAGCGATGGCGTCGTCCAGCTGTTCGACGGCGAGGGGACCCTCGTCAGTACGATCGCCTCTGAAGTGCCTCGCCTGCACGGGGTGGCGGTCGCCGCCGATGGGGCCATTGCCGTCAGCGGCCTCGACGGTGCCGTCCGCCTGTGGCTCCCGGA
>JALZEC010000061.1 GCA_030862235.1 Actinomycetota bacterium
CCTGCGCTCATCGACGGCGGCAGCGGACGGACGCTGACCTACGGCCAGCTCGGAGAGCTGGTGCGTCGTACCGCCACCGGCCTGAGGACCAGAGGGTTCACCAAGGGTGATGTCTTCGCCGTCTGGCTGCCCAACCTCCCGGAGTACGCCGTGGCCTTCCACGCCGTGGTGTCGCTCGGCGGAGTCGTCGCGCCGATCAGCCCGCTGTCCACGCCGGGCGAAATGGCGGCGCAACTCGCGGCTGTCCATGCCCGCTACCTGTTGACCCTTCCTCAGCTGCTGGACACCGCCGCGGAGACAGCAGGCCATGCCGGGGTCGAGGAGGTGTTTGTGCTGGGCGAGGCGTCCGGCGCCACGCCGTTGGCTGCCCTCCTGGCCCACGACGGTCCGCCGCCCGAAGTCGACATCGACCCGCGCGAAGACGTTGCCGTCCTACCCAGCTCCAGCGGGACGAGCGGCTTTCCCAAGGCGGTGATGCTCACCCACTACAACCTGGTGGCCAACCTGTGTCAGATGACGGCGGCCCACTGCCCGACCGAACGGGACACCGTCATCGGCTTGGCGCCCTTTGCCCACATCCTCGGGATGCATGTGGTCATGAACCTCGGGCTTCGGGCCGGGGCGACCGTCGTGACGATGGCACGACCCGATTTCCCCGAGTTCCTCCGCCTCGTTCAGGAGCACCGCGTCACCCGGGCGGACGTCGTGCCTCCGCTCGTGCTCGGACTGGCCCGGCACCCCATCGTCGACGAGTTCGACCTGTCGAGCCTCGAAGTCGTGATGTCGGCGGCCGCCCCCCTCGCCGGCGACCTGCAGGAGGCGTGCAGCAAGCGTCTCGGCTGCCTCGTGAAGCAGGCGTTTGGAACGACCGAGACGAGCCCGGCAACACATGGGAACCCGGATGACCGGGCAAGGAACAAGCCGGGCTCGATCGGGGTTCTGGTGCCCCGGACCGAGGCAAGGCTCGTCGACCCGGGCACGGGTACTGACCTCGGGCCCGGCCAAGAGGGCGAGCTGTGGATCAGAGGGCCCCAGGTCATGAAGGGCTATCTGGACAACGACCTAGCCACGACGGAATGCATCGACCGCGAGGGGTGGCTGCGGACGGGAGACCTGTGCCGGGCCGACGAGGCCGGCTACTTCTGGGTTGTCGACCGGCTGAAAGAGCTCATCAAGTACAACGGGGCGAACGTGGCGCCTGCCGAGCTGGAAGCGCTGCTCATGACGCATCCCGCGGTCGCCGACGTCGCGGTCGTGCGTAGTCCCGACGAGGAGGCGGGCGAGGTTCCGAAGGCGTTCGTAGTCCTCCGTGAACCCGTCTCCGCCGAGGACCTCATGGACTTCGTCGCTCGTCGGGCGGCTTCCCACAAGAGGATCCGGAGGGTCGAGGTGATCGATGAGATCCCGAAGGCCCCCACAGGGAAGATCCTGCGCCGCTTGCTTGTCGAGCGCGAGCGGTCCCGGTCCTCGCAGCAGCTCGTCCGCTGAAGGGATAGGGAGGCAACATGACGAACGGCGTCATCGTCGATGAAGTCTGTTTCGACGTCACCATCCCGCACGACGGCTTCTTCTTCGAAGACGTCCCTCCCGTTCGGGCAGAGGTTCACGGTTTCCGCTATCTCCCCGCTGCGGCGCCCGGGTGCCGTGACTCAGTCCTCGTCCTCTTGCACGGGGTGTCGCAAGGCGCCTACGCCTGGGACTTGCCAACGAATTCCCACCGATACTCGGTGGCCCGCCCCCTCGCCGCTGCCGGGTACCCGGTGGTCGCCATCGACCGGCTCGGTTACGGAGCGTCGACCCATCCTCCTGGCGGGACGCTCACCATCGACAGGCAGGCCGACGTCACCCGGCAGATCGTGGAGGCGCTGCGGACGGGAAGCTACCGGGCCGCAGCGTCTCCCGCCTACGATCACGTGGGCATCGTCGGGCACTCGATCGGGACTGAGATCGCCGAGCTGTGCGTGGGGCAGTCCGGCGGCGTCGACGTCCTCGTGGCCACCGGCTACACCCACACGACGTCGATCCAGCTGGCGCTGATCATCGTTCCCGAGGTGTTCCGGGCGTTCCGCATGCACTACTTCTACTTCGGGGACACGCCGCCGAACCGAGCGGCGTTGTTCTACCACCCCGGCTCGGCCGTTCCGGCGGTGGTGGCCGCGGAGACGGCCTCCGCCAACCTGACGCCGTCCGGCGAGGTCACGTCGGTCGTGAATCGCCCATCGGCCCTCGTGATGAGGGCGATCACCATCCCTGTGCTGCTCGTGCTGGCCGAGAATGATCGGCTCTTCCCGGCTTCCCAGGGCGCCTTCGAGGCGACGCTCTTCGGGACCGCGAACCCCCCGCCAATCGTCACCGTGCCCAATGCCGGGCACCTGCTCTTCCTCCATCCCGAAGGTCCCAACACGGTGAGCCAGATCATCGACTGGCTGCGCCGCCATCCGACGGAGATACCCGCGTGCCCCCTCCCGTGAGAATGTCGGGCGCCGAACGACGACGTGCCCCTTAGTCGGTGCGGCTGGTCTCGGTCGGCTGCGATTCCAGCGGACCCGTCGCCTTGCGGGAGCTGGTCCTGACCACGATCTCCTCGGCAAGGTCCCGCAGCTTTCGGTTCTCACGCTGGGAGGCACGCACCAGGACCTGGAACGCTTCATCGGGGCGGCAGTGCTGGGCAGCCATGAGGATGCCCTTGGCCTGCTCGATGGTGGCCCGGGACTTCATGGCCTGGGCCAGGTCCTCGCCCAACTGCTGTGCATCCGAGTAGGCCTGGGAGTTCGCCAAGACGATTGCGGCGTGGGCGGCGAACTGCTGTCCTACCTCCACGTCGTCGTCGGAGAACCCATTCGCCGAGCGCGCGTAGAAGTTGAGAGCACCGATTGCCTCGTGGCGGGCCAGCAGCGGGAGTGACATGGAGCTGCGGATCCCGTGGCTCGCGGCAGCCTTGCTGAACGGCGGCCACTGCCGATCGTGTTCTGTGTCCTCGATGCGATACGGCCGCTGATGGCGGAAGGCGCCAAGGCAGGGTCCGATGCCGGTCTCGTACTGGGCCGTGTCGATCTCGGGCGCCTCTTCGTCGGTGAACACCGCCGTGCTGGCCTTGCCGTCCACGAGCATGGTGATCCCCACCATGGCCGTTGCCGGGACGGTCTCGCAGGCCAGCCGAGATACTCGCTCGAGCGTCTCGTGGAGGGTGGCCTCTCCCACGAAGAATTGCGACATGGCGTCGAGCGCCTTGCCCAGCGACGCAGAGCTGGCAGGCATGACCGCTCCCTCATACAAGTGAAGCAAGTCACATCCCTCGATGCTGAAGGGTGGCGGGCTGACTCCGTGTGGCAAACCCTACAGGCGCTCGGAGCCGAACGTAGGGCCAGTATGCCTCTCAACACCCCAAGCGTCTCTGCGGCCGGCGAAGTTCCGCATCTGGGCCCGCC
>JALZEC010000116.1 GCA_030862235.1 Actinomycetota bacterium
GAGCAGGCCCGGAAGCTCCTCGAGATCTCGGGGGCATGGGCCCAGTTCAAGGGCACGGGGGGCGGCTCGTCGTGAGCGATCCATCGCTCACTGCCGCTCCCGAGTTGGCGGACGATGATCTCGACGAGGGTCCCGATCCCAATCGGATCGCGGGGGCGCTGCCTCGGTCGGTGCTCGAGTACCTGGCCAAGGCGATCGTCGACGACCCGGAGTCGGTCGTGGTCGAGGTTGACGAGGGCCGGCGCAACCTGACCCTCCGCCTGCATGTCGCCCCGGGCGACATGGGCCGCATCATCGGCCGGCGGGGACGGGTGGCGCAGGCCATCCGCACCGTTGTGCGCGCCGCCGGCGCCCGCGAGGGCGTGGAAGCGGTCGTCGACATCGTCGATTAGGGGCATGCCGGTCAAGCCCCGGATGACCACCGCGAGCGCAGCCACGCCGCTGATCAGGCGTTCGGCGGCAACCCGGCCGACGCTTGCATCAGCCCGGTCCTACTAGGTGCTCGAAGTCGGCCGTGTGGTGAAACCGCACGGCATCCGGGGCGAGCTGGCCGTGGAGGCGGTGACCAACCGTCCCGAGCAGCGGTTCGCCGCCGGCTCGGTGCTCTCGACCGATCACGGACCCCTCGAGGTCGTCTCTGGCCGCCCTCACCAGGGCCGGTGGCTGGTCACCTTCGCCGGCGTGGACGACCGCAACCAGGCCGAGGCCCTCCGCGGGCTGGTCCTGCGGGCCGAGCCGCTCGAGGAGGAAGGCGCCCTCTGGGTCCACGAACTGATCGGTGCCGAGGTGGTCGGTGTCGACGGCCGGAGTCACGGCGTTGTCGAGGCGGTCGAGGCCAACGCCGCCTCCGACTTGCTGGTGTTGCCCGGAGGGCGGCTCGTCCCCCTCGTGTTCGTCGTCGACCACCAGCCCGGCCGGGTGGTGATCGACCCGCCCGCCGGGCTGTTGGACGACTAACGAAGCGGCGCCGTCAGCACTTCTTGTCGAGGCCGATGATGTTCAGGCCGGCGTGGCCGCCGCGCACGTCACCGTTGCGGCCGATGAGGAACCGGCCCCGAGGGGCGGCGAAGGCGACGTAGGTGCCGGGCAGGCTCCCCTCCACGCCCAGCCGGAAGGCATGGGTGAGGTCGGCGCCGAGCAGGTCGACGGCGGGGCCGGTCACCGGAATGACCTTGCCCATCACCATGCCGTCCCGGTAGGTGAGCTCGAGACGCCCGCCCTGTTCCGACGTGCCGACGTGGCTCCGGTCGTTGGCAACGGTCACGTCGTAGATCCCCGCTCCCTCGCCTGCGGGAGCGGCAAAGTAGGGACGGGCCGGCTGGTTGGGGAGCGTCAGCCTCCCGGTGATCCCCTCCGCCCCGATCGTGCCGTCGATGCGGGCGTTGCCGCCGGCCGACGTGACGTCGAAGGTCGTGCCCGTGATCTGGGACGTGAACCACTCGATGTCGCCCTCGGGTTCGGGCTCGGCGTCTGAGACGTAGGCCCGCAGCTGGCGCCCTCCCGTCGGCAGGTCCTTGACGTCGAAGGCCAGCTTGTCGGTGGTCATGGCCACCCGGCCGTAGTAGATGCCCGGCGTGGGCGGGTCGCTCAGGGCGAGGTCGAGGGCGATGATGTTCTCGCTCGGACGTCCGGCGCGGATGTCTCCGCCCCGGCCCACGAACTCGGTCCCCTGGCGTGTGACGATCGTGGTGTAGGTGTCGGGCAGGCCGCCTTCACGGGAGTAGCCGAGCCTGCGGGTGAGGTCGTTGTGCCGGAAGTCGTAGTTCTCGCCCGCGTTCGACCGGACGAAGCCCTCGACCATGGCGCCTCGCTGCGTCGCCTCGAGGGTGGACCCGTCGAGCGACCGCCCCGTCCACTTGCCGGTTGCGTCCACCGTGATGTCGAACACGCCGGCGGCGTGCCCGGCGGGACGGGTGAAGAACACCCGCTCCACTCCGTCGGCGAAGGTAACCGTCCCGTCCGTCTCGAACAGGTCGACGGTGCCGTTGATCGTGGCCCGGCCGCTGGCCGAGCGGAACTGGAACTCGTTGCCATCCGGTTTGCCCTCGAACCACTCGGCGTTCCCGCCGGGCACCCCGTCGGCCACGAAGATGCGCAGCGACGAGAGCTCCTCGCCGCTCTTCTCGAAGTGGACGGCGACGAGCGTGTTGGTGAAGGCCACCCCGCCCACGAAGACGCCGGCGTTGGCCAGGCTCTGGAGGCGGTTGTCCATCGCGTCCGGCTCGTCGTCGTCGCCTCCGCAGGCGGGAGCGGCCACGAGGGTGACGAGGACCAGTCCGACCAGAGCACGGCCGAGCATCATGCTCGTTCCTCCTCCCCCGCCGCGGGGCGATGCTAGCGATGGGCCGCGGCGCGTGCGCTGCCCGCGCAGTGTGACACTGGCCCCGCCATGGAGATCCATGTCTTCACCGTCCTGCCGCAGATCCTGGAGCCGGCCCTCGCCGCCGGGCTCCTCGGCAAGGCGCGCGAGCGCGGCGTCGTCCAGGTCCGAGTCCACGACATCCGCGACTACGCCACCGACCGCCACCGCTCGGTGGACGACGCCCCCTTTGGCGGAGGAGCGGGCATGGTCCTCCTGCCCGAACCCATCTTCCGGGCGGTCGAGGCCGTCCAGCCGCCCCGCCCGTTGTACCTGCTCAGCCCGGGCGGGCGCCGGTTCGACCAGCCGCTCGCCGTCGAATTGGCCGCCACCCCCGGTTTCTCCCTGCTCTGCGGCCGCTACGAGGGGGTCGACGAGCGGGTCCGGGAGCACCTGGCCGACGACGAGCTGTCCATCGGCGACTTCGTGCTCGCCGGGGGAGAGGCGGCGGCTTTCGTCGTCATCGAGGCCGTCACCCGCCTCATCCCGGGGGTGATGGGGAACGAGACCTCGGCCGCGGACGAGTCCTTCACCACCGGCCTGCTCGAACACCCCCACTACACCCGCCCGGCTGACTTCCGGGGGTGGTCCGTTCCCGAGATCCTCCGGTCGGGAGACCACGGTCGGATCGCCCGCTGGCGCCGAGCCCAGGCGCTCATCCGCACCCTCGCCCGGCGGCCCGACCTCATCGCCGCCCGGGGCGGCCTCAGCCCGGAGGACGAGGCCGTCCTGGCCGAGTTCGGCTATCCTGAACCTTCCCCCGCAACCGCGCAGGAGCGTTCCGCGCCATGAATCCCACCGATCTCGTCGACCGCGCCGCCCTCAAGCCCGATATCCCGGCGTTCGCCCCCGGGGACACCGTCAAGGTCCACGTCCGGGTGGTCGAGGGCAACCGGGAGCGCATCCAGGTCTTCCAGGGCGTCGTCATCCGCCGCCAGGGCTCGGGCGTGCGCGAGACCTTCACCGTCCGCAAGGTGAGCTTCGGCGTGGGCGTGGAGCGCACGTTCCCCGTGCACTCCCCGATCATCGCCCGCATCGAGCTGGTCACCCAAGGCGCGGTCCGGCGGGCGAAGCTGTATTACCTCCGGGACCGGATCGGCAAGGCGGCGAAGATCAAGGAGAAGCGGTCAGTCCGCTGACGGCGCGGGAAACCGACCGGCGGGGGTCGTTCCTCCGCGAGCTCCTGGTGCTGGTCGGCACCGCTCTGGTCATCGCCGTTCTCATCAAGGCGTTCGTCGCCCAGGCGTTCTTCATCCCGTCGGAGTCGATGGTGCCCCAGCTCGAGGTGGGGGACCGCATCGTCGTGTCCAAGCTGTCCTACCGCTTCCACGATGCGAACCGGGGGGACATCGTGGTGTTCGACGATCCCATGCCCCGACCCGAGCCCCGGGACCCACTGCCGGAGCGGGTGATACGGGGCATCGCCCAGGCCATCGGCATCGCCGCCCCTTCGACCGACGAGTTCGTGAAGCGGGTGATCGCCCTGCCGGGGGAGACGGTCGAGGGGAGGGACGGGTTCGTCTACGTCAACGGCCGGGAGGTGGTCGAGCCGTACCTGCCTCCGGGCACGTCGACCACTCCCTTCTCTCCGGTGATCGTCCCTGCGGACACGCTTTGGGTGATGGGCGACAACCGGTCCAACTCGGCCGACAGCCGCACATTCGGCCCGATCGACGGCGAATCGGTGGTCGGGCGGGCGGTCTTCCGGGTCTGGCCGGTCACCGACATCTCGTTCCTCTGACCCCGTCCCCATGCAGGGCTCCCCGGTTCCGTAGAGTGGGGCCATGAGCAGCGAGGATCTCGAGCGGTACGAGACAGAGATGGAGCTTCAGCTGTACAAGGAGTACCGCGACGTCCTCCCTCTGTTCTCCTACGTGGTGGAGACCGAGCGGCGGTTCTACCTGGCCAACCACGTAGACATGCAGCTCAGGGAGGAGAACGGGCGCAGCCACCTCGAGCTGAGCTTGAAGGACGCGTGGGTGTGGGACATCTACCGTCCCGGCCCCGCCCGTTTTGTCTCGTCGGTACGGGTCGTCACCTTCAAGGACGTCAACGTGGAGGAGATCCGGAACCCGCAGGACTCGTGACCCAGGCCCGGCGCGACCTGGGCCGGAGCGGCGAGGACGCCGTCGCCGCCTGGTACGAGGGCAAGGGGTACCAGGTCGTCGTCCGGAACTGGCGGTGCCGGGAGGGTGAGCTCGACCTGATCGTGCGCCGGGGGCGGACGTTCGTCTTCTGCGAGGTCAAGACCCGCAGCTCGACCGCCTTCGGTGCCCCCCAAGAGGCGGTCACCCGGGAGAAGCAGACCCGGATCCGCCACCTCGCCGCCCGCTGGCTCGGCGAGTCGCCGGTGTCGGCGGTCGCCATCCGGTTCGACGTGGCCTCGGTGTTGGGCGGCAACGTCGAAGTGCTGGAAGGGGCCTTCTAGCCTTCCAGCCTCCCCGCCTTCTAACCTTCCAGGCGCCGGACGGCGGCTGTCGTACCCGCCTCCTACGATTCGGATTGCCTCGAGCGGCCGGTTACCGGGCCCTCCTCCCGGAGTTCGCATTCTGTCGGAGGGACCTGCGCTGTGATCGCCAGCATCCCCTCGGCCACCCTGCTCGGCGTCGAAGGCCAGCCGGTGTCGGTCGAGGTCCACGTGTCCAACGGGTTGCCCACGTTCACCGTCGTCGGGCTGCCGGATGCCGCCTGCCGGGAGTCGCGCGACCGGGTGCGGGCGGCCCTGCTCTCGAGCGGCCTGCCCTGGTCGCTCAAGCGGGTGACGGTGAACCTGGCGCCCTCCGGCGTTCGCAAGGGCGGGCCCGGTCTCGACTTGCCGATCGCCATCGGCCTCCTGGTGGCCGCCGGCGACCTGCCACCCGAGTCGGTCGAGAACTGCTCCTTCCTGGGCGAGCTGGGCCTCGACGGCTCGGTGCGAGCAGTCCCGGGGATCGTGCCCATGGTCGGGGCCATGAGCACGGCGGCCGTGGTGGTCCCGTCGACGTGTGTGCACGAGGCGGAGGTGCTCGGCCGCCACAAGGTCCGAGGAACGTCCTCGCTCCGGGAGCTGGCCGCCTGCCTCCGGGGCGAGGGGCCCTGGCCCGACCCGCCTCCTCCTACCGGCGGTGACGGCCCGCCGTCGGGGCCCGTCCCCGACCTGGCCGACGTGCGAGGCCAGCCCGTGGGGCGCACGGCGGTCGAGGTGGCGGCGGCGGGCGGCCACCACCTGCTCCTCTCGGGTCCCCCGGGGTCGGGCAAGACGATGCTGGCCCGGCGGCTCCCGGGCCTCCTTCCCCGTCTCGACTCCTCAGATGCCCTCGACGTCACCCGCATCCACTCCGCCGCCGGCGTTCCGCTTCCGCCGGGCGGGCTGGTGGAGGCCCCGCCCTTCCGGGCGCCGCACCACGGGGCCTCGGCGGTGGCCCTCATCGGGGGCGGGTCGGCGTGGATGCGCCCCGGCGAGATCTCGCTCGCCCATGGTGGCGTCCTGTTCCTCGACGAGCTGGGGGAGTTCCCCGCCCCCGTGCTCGACTCCCTCCGCCAGCCGCTGGAAGACGGCGTCATCCGGCTCTCCCGAGCCCGAGGCAGCGTCACCCTTCCGGCCCGGTTCCTGCTCGTGGCCGCCACCAACCCCTGCCCCTGCGGCGTGGGCGGGCCCGAGGGTCGCTGCCGCTGCCGGCCGGGCACCCGCGCCCGCTACCGCAGGCGGCTCTCGGCACCGCTGCTCGACCGCTTCGACCTCCGGGTCATCGTCTCCCGCCCGGAGGCGTCCACGCTCGTGGGTGGCCCTCCAGGGGACAGTACGGCGGTGGTCGCGGCGCGGGTAACGGCCGCCAGGGAGCTGGCTCGGGCTCGAGGGGTGCGCTGCAACGCTGAGCTTCCCGCCGCTCGGCTCGACGAGGTCGCTCCCCTCACACCCGGCGCCACCGCCCTCCTGGAGCACAGGCTGCGCACAGGCAGCCTCAGCGGGCGCGGGTTTCACCGGGTACGGCGGGTGGCCCGAACGCTGGCCGACTTGGCCGGGGCCGAGGGCGTGATCGGCGAGGAGCACGTGTGTCTCGCCCTCGGCCTCCGTGCCGAGCCCGGGCTCGGGGAGATGGCGGCGTGAGCGGACAGGGAGCTCAGGGTGAGCCGGCCGGCTCACCGGCGGCCGGGTCTTTGCCACCCGAGGCGTTCGCCGCCGCGTTGGCCGGCCTGCCCGGCATGGGACCGGCCCGGCTGGCCGCTGTTCTTCAGCGGTGGGACCCATGCGGGGCCTGGCAGCAGGTAGCCGCAGGCACGGCGCTTCGCTGCCCCGCGGTCGCGGCCGCCTGCCGGCCAGATCCGGCCGGCCTCGGTGAGGCCTGGCGGCGTCGCGCCGCGTCCACCGACGTGGCTTCGACCTGGGAGGCGTACCGGGAGGCGGCTGTCGGGGTCTGGGTCCTCGGCCGGCCCGGGTACCCGGAGCTGCTGGCCGACGACCACGAGGCGCCGGCGGTCCTGTTCACCAAGGGCAACTCGGCCGTCCTCCAGGGGCGGCGGGTGGCGATCGTCGGTACCCGCACGTGCACCCGGTACGGGCGCGATGTGGCCTACGAGCTGGGGCGCGACCTCGCCGCGAACGGCGTGAGGGTCGTCTCCGGGCTGGCCCTCGGCATCGACGGTGCGGCCCACGCCGGCGCCCTGGCCGCAGGCCCGGCGGGCGCGCCGCCAGTGGCGGTCGTGGGCAGCGGCCTTGACGTGATCTACCCCTGGCGTCATCGCAAGCTCTGGGCCGAAGTGGCCGAGGCCGGTCTCGTCCTCTCCGAGGCCCCGCTCGGCGGGCGGCCCGAACCATGGCGCTTCCCGGTCCGCAACCGGGTGATCGCCGCCCTCGCCGAGGTCGTCGTGGTGGTCGAGTCGTTCCACACCGGCGGCTCTCGGCACACCGTCGACGCCGCCGTGTCCCGAAGCCGGCCGGTGCTGGCCGTGCCCGGGCCGGTGCGGAGCCAGGCGTCCGAGCTGCCCAACGGCCTGCTGGCCGAGGGATGTCACCCCGCCCGCGACGCCACCGACGTGCTCGTGGCGCTCGGCCTGTGCCCGACGGGAACCGCCGCGGCGAGAGGAGGCTTCGACAGCCGCCCGCCCCCCAGCCATGAGGCGGCGGCCATCCTCGAGGTCGTGGGGTGGGAGGGCGCGAGCTTCGAGTCGGTCGTGCTCGCCAGCGGCCGATCTCCGGCCGAGGTCAGCCTGGCCCTGATCCACCTCGAGCGCGACGGGTGGGTGACCGGCAGCGGTGGGTGGTGGGAGAGGGCCAGTTCCGCCGGGTAGCGGCGGCCGGTTCGGTACCGTTGTGCGCAGTGACCTGGCTCCAGGACGACTTCGCGCGGTCGCTCGTGTCCGCCTCGCCCAACACCGTCGCCGCCTACAGGCACGATGTGACCCAGTTCACGGCATGGGCCGAGCGCGCCGGTGTCCGGAAACCGGCGGCGGTCACCCCGGTCCTGCTTCGCCGCTACCTGGCCTACCTGTCCACCCGCCGCATGGCCCGGCGCACGATCGCCCGCAAGGCGGCGGCCCTCCGGCGGTACTTCGACTGGCTTCGACGGCGCGGGCTGATCGCCTCCGACCCTGCTCGCCGCCTCTCGGCGCCGAAGGGCGACGGCCGGCTTCCTCGGGTCCTGAAGGTGCCCGAGCTGGCGGCCCTCCTCGACCGGCGCCCGCTGTCCCCGGGCGCCGTCGCCGCCAAGTCAGCCGCCGGCACCCCCGCCTCCCCGAAGGTGCCCGACCCTACCCACGACGCGGTCGAGCGTCGCGACAGTGCCGTCCTTGAGCTCCTGTACGGCAGCGGGCTCCGCGTCGCCGAACTGTGCGCCCTCCGCATTGGCGACGTCGACCTCCGCCAAAGACGCCTCCTCGTCTGGGGCAAGGGGGGCAAGCAGCGCCAGCTGCCGATGAGCGAACCATCGGTGGAAGCCGTCCGCGCCTGGCTCCGCAACGGCCGCTCGGTGCTCTGCACTCCCGACTCGCCTCCCGAGGCGCTGTTCGTCAACCGGCGGGGCCGTCCCCTCACCCCCCGCGACGTCCGGCGCATCCTCGACCGCCGCTCGCCGGTACCGACCCACCCTCACGCCCTGCGGCACACGTTCGCCACCCATCTGCTGGACAATGGGGCCGACCTCCGAGCGGTCCAGGAGCTGCTCGGGCATGCCGATCTAGCAACCACGCAGATCTACACGCACGTCAGCCGCGAGCGGCTCCGCGCCGTCTACGCCGAGACCCACCCCCGAGCGTGAACGCCAAGAACCTGCCCGAAGTCGACGAGGAGGCGGTCGAGCGCGACAACGCCGTCGCCGAGCTCTGGAACGCCTACAAGGACAGCCGGTCGCTGGAGGCCCGGAACCGACTGATCCTGCACTACGCCCCTTTGGTCAAGTACGTGGCGGGCCGCGTCTCCGCCGGGCTCCCCCACACGATCGAACAGGCCGACCTGGTGAGCTACGGCATGTTCGGGCTCATCGACGCCATCGACAAGTTCGACCTGGGCCGTGGCTTCAAGTTCGAGACGTATGCCATCTCCCGCATTCGAGGCTCGATCATCGACGAGCTGCGGTCCATCGACTGGGTACCCCGGTCGATGCGGGCGAAGTCCCGGGCGGTGGAGAAGGCGTACACCAAGCTCGAGAACCGGCTGCACCGCACACCGACCGAGAGCGAGGTGGCCGAGGAGTTGGGCATGTCCGAGCAGGAGCTGCAGAACTTGTTCGGACAAATCTCGTTCTTCGGACTGCTCGCGTTGGAGGAGACGGTGTCGGTCGGGTCCGACCGGTCGGAATCCGTGACCATCGGCGACACCATTCCCGACCGCGACCTCGGCCCGGTGGGGGCGTTCGAGGTCGAGGAGACCAAGCAGATGCTGGTCCAGGCCATCAATCGCCTGCCAGAGCGGGAGAAGCTGGTCCTGAGCCTTTACTACTACGAGGGCCTCACCCTGGGGCAGATCGGCAACGTCCTCCACATCACCGAGAGCCGCGTGTGCCAGATCCACACCAAGGCGGTGCTGCAGTTGCGAGCGAAGCTCGCCGAACCGGCTAGGGAATCGGCCTGATCCGTCCGCAGACCCTGGCGCTGTCACACCCCTCGGGCTAGAGTCCGGCTGCCGGTTCTGCCGGCTTCTCGCGGTAGCCGTCGAGCGCCGCCCTTCCTCTTCCGGGCACTGGCTCAGCGCGCCCGGCCAGCCGCACTTCCCCCTGCGAACCGTGCTCCGTTCCGGGGGTCCCAGTGCGCCGCCTGGCCTTGCTCCTGGCCGTCAGCTTCTGGCTGCCGGCAGTGCTTGTCTTCGCCGTCCAACCGGCTGTGCCCGCCTTCGCGGGCGAGCGCGTCTCTTACCGCCCGCCGGTCGGCGGGCCGATCGTGGACGACTGGCGTCCGCCCTCCGAGCAGTGGAGTGCCGGCAACCGAGGCATCGACTACGCCCCCGATGCCGGTACGCCCGTGCAGGCCGCCGCCGACGGCGAGGTCGTTTTCGCCGGACAGGTGGGGGGCGACCTCCACGTCGTCGTCCTCCACGCCGACGGCATCCGCACCACCTACGCCTTCCTTCAGTCCATCACCGTCCACCGCGGCGACCGCGTCGCCCAGGGCGACAAGGTGGGGACGAGCGGTGAGGGGCTGCATTTCGGGGCGCGGGTGGGGGACACGTACATCGACCCCCGCACGCTGTTCGACGGAGAGGGCTCGGCGGAGGTGTTCCTCGTGCCCGATGAGGTCCGCCGCCCGGCCTCAGAGGCCGCCGAGCGAGCGGGCCTGGGGCGGTTCCTCGGCAAGCTCGGCCAGGCCGCCTTGCACGCCGCCCGCCATATGCCTCATACGGCCATCGGCGCGGGCCAGTTCGTCGCCGGTGAGTTCACC
>JALZEC010000121.1 GCA_030862235.1 Actinomycetota bacterium
GACGCTCGACCGGCACCACCGCCTCCACCCGTCGATCGAGGTTGCGAGGCATGAGGTCGGCCGAGCCGATCAGGAAACGCCGGTTTTCCCGGCGGCCGAAGGCGAAGATCCGTGAGTGCTCCAGGAAGCGACCGACGATCGAGCGGACTCGGATGTGGTCCGAGAGTCCGGGAACACCCGGCCGCAGGCAGCAGATACTGCGCACGATCAGGTCGATCTCAACGCCGGCCGAGGACGCCTCGTAGAGCGCGTCGATGACCGCGGCGTCGACCAGGTTGTTCAGCTTCAGGACGATGCGCCCCTTCTCACCCTTGTCTTGCTCCGCCCTGATCAGCTCGAGGATCCTCGGACGCAGGGAGACGGGCGCCACCAGCAGCTTGCGGAAACCGGTCTGGCGGCTGTAGCCGGTGAGGTAGTTGAACAGGTCCGTCAGATCGGCGCCGACGTCCGGATCAACGGTGAGCAATCCGAGGTCCTCGTAGAGCCGAGCTGTCTTCGGGTTGTAGTTCCCCGTGCCTACGTGGCAGTAGCGGCGGACGACGTCACCTTCGTCCCGAACGACGAGCGCGGTCTTGGTGTGCGTCTTCAGGCCGACGAGTCCGTACACCACGTGCACGCCCGCATCCTCCAGCGCCTTGGCCCAGCCGATGTTGGCCTGTTCATCGAATCGGGCCTTGAGCTCGACGAGGACGGCCACCTGCTTGCCCAGCTCGGCGGCGCGAATGAGCGCCTTGACGATCGGGCTGTCACCCGAGGTGCGGTAGAGGGTCTGCTTGATGGCCAGCACTTGGGGATCGGTCGACGCCTGCTCGATGAAGGCTTCTACCGACGTGCCGAACGAGTCGTAGGGATGGTGGACCAGGACCTCCTGCTCCCGCAGGACGGGGAACATGTCCACCGAACCGCCCTCGACGTCCACCAGACGGGGCTGGGTCACGCCCACCCACTGGTCGTCTTTGAGTTCGGGACGATCCAGCTCGTGCACGGCCCACAACCCGGCCAGGTCGAGCGGCCCTTCCACGACGTAAACGTCCTCCGGGCTCAGCTCGAGCTCGCGCATCAGGAGCTGACGGACCTCATCGGACATTCGGGTGTCGATCTCGAGGCGTACCGCCTGCCCGAACCGCCGTCGCCGCAACTCGAGCTCGATGGCGGCGAGAAGGTCGTCGGCCTCCTCCTCCTCCAGGGTGAGGTCGGCGTTGCGCGTGACTCGGAAGGTGTCATGGCTCTCGATGTCCATGCCCGGGAACAGGACGTCGATGTGAGCGGCGATGACCTGCTCCACAGCCACGAACCGCTCGCCGTCGGGCGTCACCACGAACCGAGGCAGGAGCGGGGGAACCTTCAGTCGGGCGAACCGCCGCTCGCCCGTGCTCGGGTCGGTCACGTTGACGGCGAGGTTCAGCGACAGGTTGGAGATGTAGGGAAAGGGGTGGCCGGGGTCGACCGCCAGGGGAGTGAGAACCGGAAAGATCCGTTCCTTGAACACCTTCACGAGGAACTCGCGGTCGTCTTCGTCGAGGGTCTCCCAGTCGGAGAGAACGATGCCGACTTCCCCCAGCGCGGGGGCGACGTCGTTGATGAAGGCGGAGGACTGCCGCTTGACCAGCGCCTCGATCCGTTCCCTGATCTCCCGCAGCTGCTCCGCCGGTGTCAGGCCATCGGGCGACGCGGGGACCACACCCGCCGCCAGTTGCTCCTTCAGGGCCGCGACCCGGACCTGAAAGAACTGGTCGAGGTGTTCGGCGAAGATCGCCAGGAACTTGGCTCGCTCCAGCGGAGGCTGGCTGGCGTCCTCGGCGAGCGAGAGGACCCGGGAGAGATAGTCGAGGAACGACAGCTCCCGGTTGATGTAGCGGGCCGAACCTTCCGGCGCCGAAGGGGCCTCGGCCTCCTCTTCAGCCGTGCTGGATTCCGTTTCCTCGAGATCCACACCCACTGTTCCTCAGGGTAGTAGCTGCGGCGCTCGAGCAAACCGGGCCAGGAGAGACGGGATGACCACGCGGTCGAGACGTGGGCCGCTACGCCAGTACACCCCGCAGCTGGCCGAGCCGTTCCGGGGCGGCGCGGTACCACACCCACCGGCCCCGCTTCTCACCGGTGATCAGCCCGGCGTCGGCGAGGATCTTGAGGTGGTGCGACACGGTCGGCTGCGAACGTCCCACCGGATCGACCAGTTCGCACACGCAGGCTTCGCCGGCTGGGGCCGAGGTGATGAGACTGAGCAGCCGCAGCCGAACGGGGTCGGACAGGATGGCAAAGTCGCGAGCGAGGACGGCCGCTTGCTCGTCGGACAACGGTGAGGCCAGCACGGCAGGGCAGCACTCGTCGCCGAGCGTCAGCACCGAACGCTGGGCCTTCGTCACGCGCGCCAACCTTCCATTGACTAGATCAATCGGCTTGACTGATCGACGGAAGTCTATCAGTGGCGTCTGCCGGTCACCGCAGGGTGAAACGGCGGGCGATCAGCCGGGCCAAGGCGGTGAGCACGAAGACGAGCACCACAAGGGTGAGCGCTGCGCCCCACGCCCTCCCGATGGCCGACTCGAACGGCTGCTGCGCATTCACGAAGATCTGAGCGGAGAGGGCCGTGTTCGTCCCTTCGAAGAGATCGGGGTTCGAGGCGTTGACGATCCCGATGGTGAACAGCAGGGGCGCGGTTTCGCCAGCCGCCCGGGCGATGGCGAGCAGGGCGCCGCTCAGGAGGCCGGGGAGCGCGGCAGGGATGATCACGCTGAGGATCGTGCGGGACGTGCGGGCACCGAGCGCGGTCGAGGCCTCGCGGAGGTCGTTGGGGACCAGCTGGAGCGCAGTCTCGGCCGATCGGATGACGATGGGGAGCATGAGGCATCCGAGGGCCAGGGCACCGGCAAAACCGGTCTGGCCGTAGCGGAGGACCCATAGCGTGTACACGAACAGGCCCATCACGATGGATGGAACGCCGGCCATCACGTCCGACAGGAACCGGATCGTTCCCGCCAGCCGTCGCTTCTTTCCGTACTCGTTGAGGTAGACGGCGGCGAGCACCCCGAGCGGGACGGCCATCGCCGTTGCCGCCCCGGTGATCAGGAGCGTCCCCAGCACGGCAGGGCCCATCCCAGGGCCAGGGAGCCTGGAGCTGATGGGGATGTCCTGGCTGAGGAAGTCCCAGTCGACAACCCCGCCCCCCTTCTGGATGAGGTAGAGCACCACGAAGGCGAGCGGCACGGCAGCGGCGATCACGGACAGCCAGATCAGGGCCAGGGCGAGGTCATTGCGGACCCGCCGGCCGCGGCTGACACCCGAGGCCAGGGCGGAGGAAGGGGTGCTCATCTCCGTCTCAGCCCCCGGGCGACGACGGCGCGGGCAATGAAGTTCACGATGATGGTCAGGGCGAACAGCTCGACGCCGAGGCCGATGAGCGCCGCTCGCCAGAGCCCGCCCGCCTCGCCGAACTCGTTGGCGATGACCGCCGCCATCGAGTCGCCCGAGCGGAAGAGGTGGGCGGTGATCTGAGGACTCGATCCGATCACCAGGGCGGCCGCGATCGTCTCGCCCATCGCCCGACCGAGGCCGAGCATCACCGCGCCCACCATGCCGGCGCGGCTGTGCGGGAAGATGGCGGCCCTGATCATCTCCCAGCGCGTTGCACCCAGCGCGTACGCCGCCTCCTTCTGGGCGGCGGGGACGGTGTCGAACACCTCTCGGGTGATCGACGTGATGATCGGCATGATCATCAGGGCGAGGATGATCCCCGCCGTCATGAGGCTCCGCCCGGTCGAGGGCCCGGCGAAGAGCATGTTCAGGACGGGGATGGGGTCGACGAGGCGGCTCACGCTGTCGTAGCGCGCCGCCAGGAAGGGGGCCAGGATGACGATGCCCCACAGGCCGTAGACAACGGACGGGACGGCGGCCAGGAGGTCGACGAGTGAGCCGACCGGACGTCGCAGGCGCCTCGGGGCGACGTCCGAGAGGAAGAGGGCGATGCCGATGCTGACGGGTACGGCCAGCACCAGGGCGATGATCGACGTCACCATCGTGCCGAAGACGAAGGGCAGGGAACCGAACACGTCGACGCTCGGTGCCCACCGGTCGGAGGTGAAGAACCGCAGCCCGTCGTGACGGAAGGCGGGCCACGCCTCGCGTGTGGTCGAGACAGCGATCAGGGCGAGGATGACGAGCACGGTCAGCCCACAGAGCAGGGTGAGCGTGCGGAAGGTGCGATCACTGAGGCTCGCCCGGCCGCGAGCGACTGGGGGCAACGCTGCGGCCGGGCGAGGCCTGTTGATCACCGCCATCGGGCTAGGCGGGGACGACGATCGATTCGATCTGCGTCAGGGCCTTCTGCTGGAGGCTGCTCGGAAGGGGTGCGTAGTCGATGTCCTGGGCCAGTTTCTGCCCTTCGGTGAGCATGTGCCGGAGGAACGACTTGATCGCCGCTCCCTTGGCTTGGTCGGTCTGGTTCTTGTACACGATGATCCACGTCGGAGCGGTGATGGGGTAGGTGGCGTCACCGTCGGCGTTCAGCGGGTCGTACGTCAGATCGGGGTTGACCTGAGCGCCGGCGAGCGATGCCGTGGCCGCTTCGACGGTGGGCGGGACGTTCTTGCCCGCCTTGTTCTTGATCTTGGCCAACTGAAGGGTCGAGGCCTTGGCGTCCGAGAGGTCGACGTACCCGATGGCACCCACCGAGCTCTTGACGATCTGAGCGACGCCCTGGTTGCCGTTGCCCGCCTGGGTGTCAGCCGGCCACTCCACCGTTGACCCCGACCTGAGCGCCCACGTGTTCGGAGCTGCGGCGACGAGGTATTTGGTGAAGTTCTCGGTCGTCCCCGAGCCGTCGGAGCGGCGGGCGACGGTGATGGCGGTCGACGGCAGTCGGGTGCCGCCGTTCAGGGCGGCGATGGCCGGGTCGTTCCAGGTCCTGATCTGGCGCTGGAAGATCTTGGCGATGGTGTCGGCGTCGAGGTTCAGCTCGCGCACGTCGGGCAGGTTGTACGACACCGTGATCGGTGCCGCCACCGTCGGCACGTACAGGAACTCACCCTTGTACTTCGGCTTGTCCTCCTCCCGAACCAGGCCGTCGGTGCCGGCGAAGTCCACAACCCCGTCCTGAAGGTTGGTCCGACCCTGGCCGGAACCGCCGCCGGCGTAGTTCACGGTCACCCCCGGCTGCACCTTCTTGTAGTCGGCGATGACGACCTCGTAGAACGCCTTGGGGAACGTGGCGCCCGATGCATTCAGGGTGGCGGTGATGGGGGGTTCCTTCGTCGAAGCCGATCCACCCGCTGTTGTCTGGTCCGAGCTCCCCTCGTCACTGCCGCCACAGGCGGCCGTGACCATCATGAGGGCCAGGAATCCAGCGATCAGGGCGGACAAGCGGCGACTTCTTCCGCTCATGAGAGCGAGCCTCCTTGGGTCTGGTGTCGTCTTTGACCGTAGAGAGGAATGGTTGTCGGAAGGTGGCCTTCGGGTGGCGGCCAGGTGAACGAGGGATGAAAATCCGACCCCCGACCAGGACTCCTCACCCCGTTCACCCATTGTTCACCTGCTCGTCCGCTCCGCGTCACTGCCTGCCTCGGTAGCGTGACGGAGGGAGGCCGTGACTGTGCCAAACGAGAACTCGGCGAGTGACCTGCTGACAGACGACCCTACGGGCGACGGGGCGCCATCAGTCACACCCAGCTTGGCGTCGGTCGTGCGGGACACGAGCGACGCCCGGGACGGTGATGTCGTCTTGGAGCTGGAGAACCTGAACGTCTACTACGGGTCGTTTCGGGCTGTGAGGGACGTGTCCCTGTCCATCGAGCGAGGCAAGATCACGGCCCTCATCGGCCCGTCCGGCTGTGGGAAGACCACCATCCTGCGCAGCCTCAACCGGATGCACGACCTCACTCCGGGGGCGCGCGTCGAAGGAAACCTCCGCTACCACGGCACCGATCTCTACGGTCCCGACATCGATCCGGTCGAGGTCCGCCGGCGCATCGGGATGGTCTTCCAGCGGCCGAACCCGTTTCCCAAGTCGATCTTCGACAACGTGGCCTTTGGTCCGCGGATCGCCAAGATGCGCGTCGACCTCAACGACCGTGTCGAGGAGGCGCTGCGCAAGGCCGCCCTGTGGGACGAAGTCAAGGACCGGCTGAAGTCCAACGCCTCGGAGCTCTCGGGGGGGCAGCAGCAGCGTCTGTGCATCGCCCGAGCGATCGCGGCGGAGCCTGACGTGATTCTCATGGACGAGCCGTGCTCGGCACTCGACCCGGTCGCCACTCTGCGGATCGAGGACCTGATGCAGGAGCTCAAGGCTGAGTACACGATCGTGATCGTCACCCACAACATGCAGCAGGCAGCGAGGGTGAGCGATATGACGGCCTTCTTCACCGCAGAGGTCGACGCCCAAGCCGACCGCCGCACCGGTCTGCTCGTTGAGTTCGATTCCACGGAGGTGATCTTCACCAGGCCTTCGGACCGCCGCACCGAGAACTATGTGAGTGGGCGATTCGGTTGAGCCCTTGGCGGGTACGTCCCGGCGCCAAGGTGGATCTCGCGAATATCGATCCACGCGGCACAGATGGAGCCCCGGGCGGGAAGGCGGAGACCACGGCCAGCCTTCCCGAGTTCCATCACCACCTCCTCGAGGTGCAGGAGCGGCTGTGGGCGGAGCGGCGGCAGTCCCTGCTCATCGTCCTCCAGGCCATGGACGCCGGGGGCAAAGACGGGACGATCAACCATCTGTTCCGGGGGATCAATCCCGCCGGAGGCCGTGTCGTCTCATTCCGGGTGCCGACCGAGGAGGAGCTCGGTCACGACTTCCTCTGGCGGGTCCACAAGCACACGCCCGCCCGAGGCGAGATCGTCGTCTTCAACCGGTCGCACTACGAGGACGTGCTCGTCGTTCGGGTCCACGGTCTGGTGCCGGAGGAGGTGTGGCGAGCCCGCTACCCCCTCATCAAGGACTTCGAGAGGAATCTGGCTGCTGCCGGCACCCGGATCTTGAAGTTCTTCTTGCACATCTCCAAGGAGGAGCAGGCGGAGCGGTTCAGGGATCGGCTGGACGATCCCACCAAGCGATGGAAGTTCCGCAAGGGGGATCTGGCCGAACGCGAGCGGTGGGGCGACTACATGGCTGCCTACGCCGAGGCTCTCGAGCAGACGTCGACCGAAGTGGCGCCCTGGTTCGTCATCCCGGCGGACCGCAAGTGGTACCGCAACTGGGCCGTCAGCCAGATCGTGCTCCGCACGCTGGACGAGATGGGGCCGGTCTACCCGCCGGGCGAGGATCTCGAGGGCGTCGTGATCTAGGGGCGGGTGCGGCAGAATCCGGCGGGTGAGCGGCGACCACGGAGATGCCTCCATCGGCCCACTGCCGGCGCGCGTCAACCGGCTCCTCCTCCTGGCCATCGCCCCCCTCGTCCTGGCCACGCTGGTGGGACTGGTCGTGTTGTGGCCGGGCGACCCCCCTGCTCGTCCCTCCAACCTGGGTGCCCCCGCCGCTCTGGAGACGGCCACGGTGGGGACCGTGACGGAGGGTCCGTGCGGGGGCGGCGGGCAGGGCGGGCGCGGAACGTGCCAGACGGCGACGCTGCGCCTCACCAGCGGTCCGGACGAGGGGACGTCCACGGTGCTGGAAGTCAGCGTCGGGCCGGGGAACCCGTCCCTGGAGCGGGGCGACAGGATCGTCGTGGGTCGCGTGCCCGATCCGGCGCAAGGCAACGTGTATTACTTCAGCGACTACCAGCGGCGGGCCCCCCTCGTCGTCCTCGCCCTGCTCTTTGCCGGCGTCGTCGTCGCCATCGGCCGGCTGCGGGGGCTGACCGCGCTGCTGGGCCTCGTGGTCACCTTCGCCGTGCTGGTCAAGTTCATCCTCCCCGCGGTCTTGGAAGGGGAGAGCCCGGTGCTGGTCGCCATCGTGGGCTCGGCGGCGGCCATGTTGGTCGTGCTCTATCTGTCCCACGGCGTGAACGCCCAGACCACGACCGCGGTACTGGGGACCCTCGTCAGCCTGCTCGTGATCGGGCTGCTGGCCGCCCTGTTCGTGGACGTGGCCCGCATCGTCAGCCTGGCCAGCGAGGACGCGACCTTTCTCCAGATCAGCGCCTCACAGGTCAACCTTCGCGGGGTGCTGCTCGGCGGCATCATCATCGGTTCCCTCGGCGTGCTGAACGACGTCACCGTCACGCAGGCCTCCGCCGTGTGGACGCTGCGGGCGGCGAACCCGGGCTGGGGTCCGCGGAGGTTGTACAGGGCAGCCATGAGGATCGGTCGGGACCACATCGCGTCGGTGGTCGACACCCTGGTGCTGGCCTATGCCGGCGCCTCCCTCCCGCTACTCCTGCTCTTCACCTTGGCCAACCGTCCGGTGGGGGACGTCCTCACCGGGGCTCTGATGGCGGAGGAGATCGTCCGCGCCTTGGTGGGCAGCATCGGCCTCGTGCTCTCCGTCCCGCTGACCTCAGCGCTGGCCGCCCTCGTGGCCGCCCAAGCCGGTCAGCCCCGCCGGGAGGGCGGGGAGGGCCCGGAGAGAGGCGGCGCCGGACGGCGAGCGATCGTCAGGGGGCCGAAGTCACGTCCCCGCCCAGGTAGGCGGCCCTCACGGCCTCGTCGTCGAGGAGGTCGCGGGCCTTCGCGCTCTTGACCACTCGCCCCGTCTCCAGGACGTAGGCCCGGTCCGCTCGCTGCAGGGCTTGGGAGGCGTTCTGCTCGACCAGCAGCACGGTCGTGCCCTGCTGGTGGATCTCCTGGACGATCTCGAAGATCTGCGAGACGAGGCGCGGAGCCAGGCCCATGGAAGGCTCGTCGAGGAGGAGGACCTTGGGGTGGGCCATGAGGGCTCGTCCGATGGCAAGCATCTGCTGCTCCCCGCCTGAGAGCGTGCCGCCGGGCTGGTGCTTCCGCTCGGCCAGCCGCGGGAAGAGACCGAAGACGCGCTCGAGGTCGGCGTCGAACGCGTCCATCTTCCCCTTGCGCCCGTAGGCGCCCATCTCGAGATTCTCGAGGACGGACATGCCGGGAAAGATGCGGCGTCCTTCGGGTGCCTGGGAGATCCCGAGCCGGACTCGCTCGTGGGCGGGAACGCCGTTGATCTCGCGCCCCTCGAGGCGGATGGACCCCGAGCTGAGGGGACGAACGCCGGAGATCGTCTTGAGCGTCGTCGTCTTTCCCGCGCCGTTCCCCCCGATGAGGGCGACGATCTCGCCTGCGTCAACCTCCAGCGAGACGCCCTTGAGGGCTTCGACGCGCCCGTAGTGCACGTGGACGTCGTCGAGCTCGAGCAACACGTCGCTATCCGGCCTGTTCGGCTGGCGCACCGAGGTAGGCCTCGATGACGCGCGGATCGCGCTGCACGTCAGCGGGTAGCCCCTCGGCGATCTTTCGTCCGAAGTCGAGCACGGCCACACGGTCCGAGATGCCCATCACCAGGGCCATGTCGTGCTCGATCAGCACGATGGTCAGCCCGGTGTCGCGCAGCCGGCGGATCAGGTTCATCAGGCTTCGCTTCTCGACCGGATTCATCCCGGCGGCGGGCTCGTCCAGGAGGAGGACGATCGGCCGCGTGGCCACGGCTCGTGCGATCTCCAACCGCCGCTGGTCCCCGTAGGGCAGGTTGCGAGCCAGGTCGCCGCCGCGGCGCCCGATCCCCACCTGCGCCAGGAGCCGGCGCGCCTCGTCAACCGCCTCCTTCTCCTCCCTCCGGTGACGGGGAACGCCGAGGAGCGCACCGGGCACGCTCGTGCGGTGCCGGGCGTGGACCCCGACGATCACATTCTGCTGAGCGGTCATGTTTGGGAACAGCCGGATGTTCTGGAATGTGCGAGCGACGCCGGCGCGGGTGACCTGGTGAGGCCGCCGAGCGTGGAGGCGGCGTCCGTTCAAGAAGATCTCGCCTGCGGTCGCCCGCATGGCGCCGGTGACGCAGTTGAACAGCGTGGTCTTGCCCGCGCCGTTCGGCCCGATGATGGAGAAGATCTCGCCGCGGTGGACGGTGAGATCCACGTTCGAGAGGGCGACGACCCCGCCGAACTCCATCTGCAGGCTCCGCACTTCCAGGACCACCCTGTCTCCGTCCTCGCCCTTCTCGGGCCGGCCCTCGGAGTCCGGGTTGGGGAGGGCCGCCACGGTTGCCGGTGGGTTTGCCGATGCCGGAACCTCGGTCGGCGCGGGCTGCGCGCCGTCGGCGCCGTCAGTCGACGACGCCTCAACGGTCGCGCCCAGCGCCGACTCGGCATCGGCCTCGGCCAGCTCGGCGGCGCGCTGGCGGCTGGGGAGCAGACCTTGAGGCCGGAAGATCATCATCACAACGAGGGCAAACCCGAACAGCAGCACCCGGTACTCGGTGATGTTCGACGCGTTCCCACCCGTCAGCGAGTTCAGCCAGTCGGTCAAGGTCTCGCCGGCGGCGATGTCTCGGAGGTACTCGGGCAGGAAGCCCACGGCGAACGCACCGAGGATGACGCCGGGGATGGAGCCCATCCCCCCGAGGACGACGGCGGACAGGATGAGGACCGAGAGGAAGAACGGGAAGTTGTCCGGGTTGATGAAGCTGACCTTGCTGGCGTAGATCCACCCGCCCAGGCCGCCGGTGGACGCCCCGATGGCGAAGGCCCACAGTTTCATCTTGAAGGCGGGGACGCCCATCGCCTCCGCCGCGTCCTCGTCCTCCCGGATGGCGACCCACGAGCGGCCGACCCGGGAACGGCTCAGCCGGACGAGCATGAACACGGCGAGCACGATGGCGGCCAGGGTCAGGTAGTAGTACGGCAGCGGGGCCAGCTCGAACTCCGCCCCCAGGGCCCCTTCGGGGTGGGGGATGCCCGTGATGCCCCGGGCCTCGCCCAGTGACTCGGAGTTCTGAGCGACGATCCGCGCGATCTCGCCGAAGCCGAAGGTGACGATGGCCAGGTAGTCGCCGCGCAGGCGCAGGGTGGGGGCCCCCAGGATGACCCCGGCGATCGACGTGACGAGGATTGCGACCAGGATCGACTCCCACGCCCCCCAGCCGTTGGATGTGGTGAGCACGGCGGTGGTGTAGGCGCCCACCGCGTAGAAGGCCACGTAGCCCAGGTCGAGCAGGCCGGCCTCCCCGACCACCACGTTGAGCCCGAGGGCGAGCAGCACATAGATCCCGACCGGGAAGAACAGCACCGACTGCCAGTACGTCTCCAGGTTGAGGGGGGCGAGGACGGCGACCAGGAGGGCGCCCACGGTGATGGCTGCCTTGACCGGCCGACTCTGGCGTGCCCACCAGCGGGAGACCGGGTCGACGGTCAGCACCGCCCGCAGGCGGCGGAGCAGCAAGGTCACGCGCGGGCCTGCCCGAGGCTCTCGCCCATGATCCCGGTCGGACGGAACATGAGAACCAGGACGAGCACGGTGAAGGCGAACACGTCTTTCCACTCGCCGCCGAGGACGGTGGCGCCCCAGTTCTCGAGGAGACCGAGCAGCACCCCACCCAGCAACGCCCCCCGGATGTTGCCGATCCCGCCGAGGACGGCGGCGGTGAAGGCCTTCAGGCCCAGGAGGAAGCCGATGTTGTAGCGGGCCGCCTCGAAGAAGACGCCGAAGAGGGTGCCAGCGGCGCCAGCCAGGAGCCCTCCCAGCAGGAAGGTGAGGGCGACGACCTTGTCGATGTTCACGCCCATGAGGGCCGCCGTCTCCGGGTCCTGCGCCGTTGCCCGGATACCTCGTCCGAGTCGGGACCCGTTGATGAACCGGTCCAGGGCGACCATGAGCACCAGCGCGGCCACGATCACCAGCACCTTGTCGGTCCGGATGTTCGCCCCTCCGATCTCGATCAGCTGGCGCTTCTCCAGGACACGCGGGAAGCCCAGTTGGTTTCGCCCGTAGCGGTGGGCAAACAGCTCCTGGAGGAACAGCGAGATCCCGACCGCGGTGATGAGGGCGGCCAGGCGGGGTGCGTTCCGCCGGCGGAGAGGGCGGTAGGCGACGCGCTCCATCAGGAGGGCGGCACCGCCCGAGACGAGCATGGCGGCGGCCATCACGACGAGGAGAACCCCGACCAAGGCCGCGCCGGTCTTGGTCGGGTCCGCCAGGTCGATACCGATGGCGTGCATGGTGAACAGGCTCGCGAACACCCCGATCATGAAGATCTCGGAGTGGGCGAAGTTGATGAGCCGGAGGACTCCGTAGACCAGGGTGTACCCGAGGGCCACCAGGGCGTAGATCGCGCCCAGAGTGAGCCCGTCGAAGGTCTGCGGGCCGAACTGCTCGACTAGACAGCGAAAGCAGGCGTTGATGCTGGAGCGACCTACGGCTACCCGACGTCGACCGTCTGGTGTGGAGCGATCCGACCGTTCCTGATCTGGAAGACGAAGAACTGGCGGCGAACGAGGTTTCCGTTGGGCTCGAACTCGATCACCTTCGAGACCCCCTCGAACCGCTGGATGCCCTCCACGTAGCGAAGGAGGCTGGGCCGGTCGCGGTTGCCGGCCTTGATGCCGGCGATGAGGAGCTTGGCCGCGTCGTAGCCCTCGGGGGAGTAGAGGCCGGGGTCCTTGCCGATGTCGCGCTTGAAGTTGTCGTAGAACGTCTTCAAGGCGCCGGTCGACTCAGGCAGGGCGAGGTTGCACGGGCAGGCGATCTTGGCGCCCTCCGCTGCCGGCGCCCCGGCCGACACGATGAATCCCGGATCGAGGGCGCCATCGCCGCTGATGAAGGCCGCCCGGACACCCGCGTCCACCAGCTGCTTGCGGAAGCGCCCGGCCTCGGCGTAGTACCCGCCGTAGAAGATGGCGGCGGGATTGGCGGCCCGGACGCTGTTGACCACCGACGAGAAGTCCTGGGCCTTCGGGTCCAGGGTCAGGATGGGCCCGGCGCTGCGGATCCCCCGCCCGGTGGCCTCCTTCTCCGTGTCTTCGGTGAGCGCCTTCCCGTACTCGCTGTTGTCGTGCACGTAGGTGACGCTCGCCGGTCTCTCGACCTCGGCCAGGTACCGGCCGACCCCCAGCGCCTGGAGGAGGTCGTCGCCGATCACCCGGTGGAACGTGGCGTTGTTGGGCACCAGGTTCGGGAGATCCTTGTTGGTGGCCGACGGGCTTATCATCACCAACCCGGCGTTGGCGATGTCGGGGATGACGGCTCTGGTCTCTCCCGAGAACGCCGGTCCCACGATCCCCAGAACGCTCTGATCGCCGATGAAGCGGTCCTTGATCGTCGAGGCCTGCGCCGGGTCGCCTGCCGTGTCGAACTCCTTCAGGGCGATCTTGGGCCCTTCCCTGGCGTTTTCCTCGTTGATGGCGACGCGAATGCCGTCACGGATGTTGATGCCGAGGTTGGCGTTGTCGCCCGTCAGGGCACCGACGAACCCGATGGTGAAGGTCTCCGTCTGGACGCCTCCACCACCCGTCGTCGTTTCTTCGTCGTCGTCACCGTCGCCGCAGGCGGCGAGGACCAAGGAGGAGAGGACGAGGAGAGCGGCAATCCTCCAGCGTGGCCGTTTGGGACCGAACATGTCAGCGCTCCTTGTGGGGCCGATTGCCTGAAGTGGCGGTAAGAGTACCGCTCGCCCGGCGCCCGACGTACTCCCCCCGGCGTAGAGCCGGTCCGCCCCCTACCGGGCGCGAAATCCGCTCGGTGCGCTTCGGTGCACCCGGTTAGGTTCGCGGCATGCTCGACCCGAGGCGACTCCGCAGCGAGGCCGCGGCCATCAAGGCGGCGCTGGCCCGGCGGGGGCTGGACGGGTCGGAGATCGACAAGGCGGCCGCCCTTGACGAGCGCTGGCGGCATCTGACCGCCCGCCAGGAAGCCCTGCGGGCGCGGATCAAGGCGTTGTCCAAGGAGGTCGGCGAGGCCCGCCGGGCGGGCGACGCGGCCAGGGCCGAGGCCAAGATGGCCGAGAGCCGGGAGCTGGGAGATGAGGAGAAGGCGCTCGGCGTCGAGGCAGACGGCGCTGCGACCGAGCT
>JALZEC010000141.1 GCA_030862235.1 Actinomycetota bacterium
GTGGCGTCGTCCAGTTTCACACCGGACGCAGCCGCGTTCTCCTCCAGCTGCTCGGGGCGGCTGGCGCCGACGATGGCCGATGCCACGTTCGGCTCCCGCAGCACCCAGGCCAGGGCCAGCTGGGCCAGGGACACACCCACGTCGGCCGCGATGGGGCGAAGCCGCTGGACGGCCTCCAGCACCTCGTCGCTCCGGAAGCGGCCCATGAACCTCCCCGCCTGCCGGTCGGATGCCCTCGATCCGGCGGGGGGCGGCTGACCGGGCCGGTACTTGCCGGTCAGGGCTCCTTGGGCGAGAGGTGACCACACGATCTGGCTGATCCCGTTGGCCGCGCAGAAGGGGATGACCTGCTCGGCCTTCCGCCAGAGCATGGAGTACTCAGGCTGGCTGGAGACGAACCGCTCGACGCCCTCCATCGACAGCGCCGCCTGGATCTGCACCCTCGACCACTCGCTGAACCCGATGTAACGAGCCTTGCCCTGGCGCACCACATCGGTCAGCGCGGTCATCGTCTCCTCCAGGGGCGTGTTCGCGTCATAGCGGTGGCACTGGTAGAGGTCGACGTAGTCGGTTCGGAGCCGCTTCAGAGAGGCGTCAGACTGCTTGCGGATCTGCTTGGCCGACAGCCCCTTGTCGAAGGGCGACATGGGAAAGAAGACCTTCGTGGCCAGGATGTAGGACGAGCGAGGGCGCTGGCTCAGCACCTCGCCGAGGAAGGACTCGGCCGCTCCTCGCCCGTACACGTTGGCCGTGTCGAAGAAGTTGACACCAACGCCGAACGCCTTGTCGACGCATGCCGCCGCCCGGTCCCGCTCTACAGAGGTGCCGTAGGTCAGCCACGAGCCGAGGCTGATCTCGGACACCACGAGGTCGCTGGCCCCCAGCCGTCGATACTCCATGAGGATGCTCTAGCACGCCGAGAGGGGGCCGGCGGCGCAGCGGGCGAGCCGCTGGGGGTAGACCCGCTTCGCTGCGCCGCGGCCGACCTTGACCCTAGACGGCGTGCCTCGAACCGCCGACGGCGACGGGCTCGCCGGCGCGCACGTCCTCGGGGGCTCGAGCCTGAGGACCTTCGACCGAGATGTCCGGCAGCCAGCGGAGCCAGCGCGGGAGGTACCAGTTCCGCCGACCGAGGAGCTTCATGCTGGCCGGGACCAGGACGGAGCGGACGATGGTGGCGTCGATGAGGACGGCCACCGCCAGCCCGAAGCCCATCTGCTGGAACATGACAAGCTCGCCCGAGGCGAACCCGCCGAACACCGCCACCATGATCAACGCCGCCCCGGTGATGATCCCCGCCGTCGTCCGCAACCCGTAGGCCACCGACCCCGTGTTGTCGCCCGTCACGTCGTAGTGCTCCCGGATCCGTGACAAGAGGAACACGTGGTAGTCCATGGAAAGGCCGAACAGCACCGAGAAGAGGAACAGGGGGAGCCACGCCTCGATCACCTCGACCTGCTGCAACCCGAGGATCCCGGCGCCCACCCCCTTCTGGCTCACCAGCACGATGAGCCCGTAGGCGGCGCCAACCGAGAGCAGGTTCAGCAGCAGGGCCTTGATGGGGACGACGACGGAACGGAAGGCGACCGTCAACAGGCAGAACGAGAGGCCGAGCACGAAGGCGAACACGATCGGCATGTACCGGTCGGTCAAGTCGAAGAAGTCCTTGTTGAAGGCGGTGTCGCCGCCGACGTACACCTCGGCCCCCGTCCCGGCGAAGGCGGTGGGCACGTAGTCGTCCCGTATCCGGTCGATCGAGGAGGTGGCCGCCTTGCTCTGCGGGTCGCCCTTGACGGGCGCGGAGATCACCGCCAGGTCGCCGGCGTCGTTGGTCTGGACCTGCGACGGCCCGAACAGGGCGTCGCCGCCCAGCCGCTCGCGCAGCCGCTGGATCGCCCCTCGCACAGCCGGATCGGCGATGCGTCCGTCGACGACGATGTTGACCGGCGAGCTCAGTCCTCCCGAGAAGTCCCTGCTCAGCGCCTCGAACGCCTGCTTGGACTCGAAGCTGTCGGGCAGAGTGGTCACGCCCGAGAAGCCGGTCTTCATGTCCAGGGCGGAGGACGCCGCGGCCAGCAGGAGCGTCACGCCCACGACCAGGCTGACGACGGGACGACGCATGACGAGATGGGTCATCCGGTCCCAGAAGCCGCCCACCCGGGCCGGCTCCGAGCTCCGGCGGTGGACGCTGAGCTTGTTGATCCTGTCTCCCAGCAGTCCGAGCATGGCCGGCAGCAGCGTCAACGAGGCCAGCACGGCGACGATGACCACGAAGATGGCCCCCGCGGCCAGGCTGCGGAAGATCGTGGTCGGGATGAGCAGCATGCCCAGCAGGGCCAGCACCACGGTGCTGCCGCTGAACATCACGGCCCGGCTGGCGGTCGCTCCCGAGGCCTCGATGGCGTCGAGCTTGACCAGTCCCCGGCGGCGTTCCTCCCGGTACCGGGAGACGATGAACAATGAGTAGTCGATGCCGACGGCCAGCCCCATCATCGTGATCATGTTCACCACGAAGAAGGAGAACTGGGCCACCTGACCGATCACGGCCACCAGCCCGATGGCGAGCACGATGGCCGCCACTCCCACCCCGAGGGGCAGGAGGGCGGCCACCACGGCGCCAAAGACGACGACCAGGATGATCAGGGCCGCGACGATGCCCACGGACTCACCCTTGGCCAGGTCCTCCTCGGCCACCTTTGCGAAGTCGGCGTTGAGGGCCCCCAAGCCGAACAGCTGCACCCGGAAACCGGGCGGAGCCGGCGTCTCCTCGATGACCTCCCGGAGCTTGGGTGCGTGATCAACCGCATCCACCTTGGGCCCGGCCACCACGGTCGGGAGCAGGGTCGTCCGCCTGTCCTGGGAGACCATCCCCGGGTCGTTCGTGGCGTAGAAGGTCTGCACCCCGAGCACCACACCCGGCCCGAGGGCCTGGATCGCGCCTTGCAGGCGTTCCACGTAGGACCGGAACTCCGGCTGGTCCACCGTGGCGGACGTGGACGAGACGATGAAGATCTCGGTGTCGTGGTCCGGACCTTGGAGCCGCCGCTCCATCAGCTCGAGCGCCTTCTTGGCCTCCGGGGTGTTGGTGAAGTTCGCCTCCTGGGTGGTGGCGTCACCGAGGAGGCTCCTCATCACGGCGATGGCCACCAGGATGAGGACTCCCCAAAGTCCGAGAGTCGGCCACGGGTGGCGACTGCTCGAACGGGCCAGCGACTGCGTAGACAAGGCCACGATCCCTCCCTCCCCCGACCCGCCGCCGTTTCCTGTGAGATGAGACCGTCCGCGGCCAGGGTTGCCTCGATCGTACGTAGTACGTACCATTTTGACAAGGGTCTTCGCCTTCGGGGGAGGTGATGGCTATGGAGAGTGACCAGAAAGCGAAAGTTCGCCGCCAGCCGTCCCTCGACAAGCCGTCGATCATGGCGGCCGCTCTCCGCCTGGTCGACCGGGAAGGGCTGGCCGCCCTCAACATGCGTGCCCTCGCCCAGGAGCTCGGGGTGGGGACGATGTCCGTGTACCACTACGTTCCCAACAAGGACGCAGTGCTCGAAGGCCTGGTCGAGGCCGTCCTGTCCGAGATCGAGATCCCCCCACCCGAATCGGGGACGTGGGCGGAGCGGGCAGCCCAGATGGCTCGCTCACTGCGCATGGTCGCCCTGCGCCACCCGGCGTGCGTGCCCCTGCTGCTGACCAGGCCGTTCTCCACCGAGCGGGCGCTGCGCCCGTGTGAGGCCGCCTTTGGTGCCCTCAGGGAGGGCGGTCTCGACACCGAACAGGCGCTGATCGCGTTCCGGACCACGGTGGCCTACGTCCTCGGCTTCGTGATGCTCGAGTCGGCGGGCTTCTTCGGCATGTTGGGCCCCGACCGCGATCCGGACGAGCTGTTGGAGCTGGGCATGCCGTGTCTGGCCGAGATCGCTCCCCACTTGAAGGGTCGCGATCGGGAGGCCGACTTCAATGCCGGGCTGCGGGTCGTGGAGCTGGGCACGGTCAGCGCCTTGTTGGAAGGGTTGGAAGGGATGCCGAACCAGCGGTCGGGCGATCACTAGGGTTTTCTCGCGGCGGGCCCCGGCTGGCGGGGGCATCGCCCCTGTTTCGCACACGAGGGGGCACGGTTCATGGCATGGAGAAGCAGGCAGCGTCGGTCGCTCGCGCTCGTTGCGGTCGCCCTCTTCACGACCACGCTGGCCGTCGTCGGCCCCCAGGCGCGCGCCCAGGTCACGATCAAGACCAGGGCGGCCGAGGTGAGCGGACCCGTGTC
>JALZEC010000142.1 GCA_030862235.1 Actinomycetota bacterium
AGGTGCACTGCAGATCGATCCTCCTGGGCGACGACGGGCGACGCCGTTCGGTTCACGCTGCACCTATGGAACCGATCGTCATCGAAGGGCTGACCAAGCGGTACGGGCCGGTCCTGGCGGTGGACAACCTCAGCTTCACCGTCCCCGCCGGTCGGGTTACCGGCTTCCTGGGACCCAACGGGGCGGGCAAGACCACCACGCTCCGCATCCTGCTCGGCCTGGTCCACCCGACCAGCGGCTCAGCCACCTTCGCCGGCCGCCGCTATGAGGACCTGGCCGACCCGGCGGGAAGTGTCGGCGCCGTTCTCGAGGCGACGTCCTTCCACCCCGGGCGCCGAGCCCGCGACCACCTCAAGATCCTGGCCACCGCGGCCCGTATCCCCCTAACCCGGGTGGACGCCACCCTGGAGCGGGTCGGGCTGGCCGAAGCGGGCCACCGCCGGGTGGGTGGCTTCTCGCTGGGTATGCGCCAGCGCCTGGGTCTGGCCGCCGCCCTGCTCGGTGACCCCGCCACCCTCATCCTCGACGAGCCGACCAACGGCCTCGATCCCGACGGGGTCCGGTGGCTGCGGGGTTTGATGCGGCAGCTGGCCGGCGAGGGCCGGACCGTCCTGGTGTCGAGCCACCTCCTCTCCGAGGTCGCCCAGACCGTCGACGACGTCGTGATCATCGCCCGGGGCAGCCTGGTCGCCCAGGGCCCGATCGCCGACATCGCCCGGCGGGCGGCCAACCAGTTCGCCGTCCTCCTGCGCACGCCCGATCCCGTCCAGGCCCAGCAGGTCTTGAGCACGGCGGGGCTGGAGGTGGACCTCGATGGGGAAGGGGCGCTGATCGTGTCCGGGGCCACCGCCGACACCGTCGGACGGGCGGTGGCTAAGGCCGGCCTCACCCTCTACGAGATGCGCCCTCTCGACCGCACCCTCGAGGACGTGTTCCTCGAGCTGACCAGCACCCGAGAAAGGAGTGGGTCCCGATGACCGCCCTGCTGCGGGCCGAGGGTCGGAAGATCCTGGCCACCCGGTCCACCCTCGTCGTCGCCGCCTTCGTCGTCATCTATCCGGCTCTCGCCATCCTCCCCAGCGTCTTCGCCCCGACGCCTCCGGAGGTGGACGGGGACACGATCCTCCAGCTGCTGCGGGGCGGCGCCGGCGTCCTCACTCTCGCCGCCCTGCTGCTCGGGATCCTGGCCGTGACCAGCGAGTACCGGCACGGGACGGTCGTCCCGAGCCTCCTCGTCGCCCCTCGTCGAGGGAGGTTCCTGGCCTCCAAGCTGGGGTCGCAGATGGGCATGGCCGCCGTGCTGGGCCTGGCCGTGAGCGCCGTGGGGCTCGCCATCGGAACGACGTACCTGGCAACTCGCGACGTTGCCGTCGACATCCTCTCCGGGGACGTGGTGGTGACCGCGGCTGCGGTCGTTCTGGTGGTGACCCTGTACGCCGCCGCCGGCGTGGGGGTGGGGGCCCTCGTCAAGAACCAGACGGCAGCAGTGACGGGCGCCCTCGTGTGGGTGTTCGTCGTGGAGAACGCCATCCCCATCCTGCTGCGGAACCCGGGCCTCAAGCGGTGGCTCCCGGAAGGGATGTCCGATCGGCTGCTCCACCTGGCCGATCCCGCGGCGGGCGCCGCCAACGCGTGGCTCGCCCTCGTCCTGTTCGCCGGCCTGGCCGTCGTGCTCGCCGGTGCCGCCGTCGTCGCCACCAAGGCGAGCGACGTCCACTGATTCAGCAAGCAAACAAAAGGAGAACGGCAAATGGAAGCCAGCTTCACCATCGTGTTCCTGCTCTTCATCGCCGCGGCTACGGCGTTCTGGGTCTGGGCCCTCGTCGACGTGATCCGCCGGCCGAGTGGGACCCTCCGGGCCGGGAGCCAGGCCGTGTGGGCAGTCGTGATCGCTCTCACTCACGCCATCGGAGCCCTTGTCTACGTGCTCGTCGGTCGTCCCCGTCCGGCCGAAACCGTCGGGAGCGTCGGGCGATGAAGCGGATAGCGGTGGTTTCCCTCACCCTCGCCCTGACCCTCGCCGGTTGCTCCACCGGGGTGAAGGACGAGAAGGGCTGGAACAAGGTGCTGACCCGGGGTTACCCATGCAGCGAGCTGATCGACGTCGCCGAGGACCTGCCCTCGTCCGTCGACCCGCAAAAGGTGGCTCACGACCTGCGGAACGCCGGTTGCGAGGTCCCCGCCGCCTTTGCAGCCAGGGGCTGATCGCTAGCGGGGGGAGGCGTGGAAGTTGAGCGGCGGCAACCCGATCTGGTCGAACTGGCTGCGCAGCTCGGTGACCCGTCGCTCCGGGGCCAGGGTCACGAGCGAGATGACCTCGAGGGAGACGGTGTTCCCGGTGGGCGCGCCCATGAAAGGTCCCGTGTCGTGCCCGTGCGACCGCTCGCAACTCCTCGACGAGGGCATAGAGCCGGTCCGTCCGGTTCACAGTTCGAGGATAGGAGCGGGAACGGTCTTCCGACCCCTCGCAAAGGACGGGAGGCGTCCGCCCGAGTCTTGGGTGATGCGTCACATCACATCGACGGCACACGGGTAGGAGATTCAGTTCTTGAGGGAGAGGTTGCCGCTGATAGATCTCATTTGGCAGGTCTTCACCTTCCTCGCAATGGCGATTTCGCTCAACGCAAATTTCCTCCATTTGGCGCGACGGGGCGCAAGAGCACAGGCCCTAACTGGGGAACGTGGAGGAGGCGGCGGCGGCAGCTGTTCCACGTCGGCCCCAACCGGACCTCGAAATTGACCCTGCCCGGTTTGTCGAAGAATGCCTTGCAAATCGAACGTAAGTTCGAATACAATGAGGTATGACCGAAGTGGCGGAAAGGGAAGCAGAAGCGCAGGGGCTGGAGGCGGAAATCGCCGAGG
>JALZEC010000144.1 GCA_030862235.1 Actinomycetota bacterium
ACGACGGCCGCCGCCACTCCGGTTCGGTGGCCCAGCGGCTCGGCTCGGAGCGTCAGCGGAGCGAGCACGGGGCGGAATCGTGCACCGAGGCGCAGCAAGGCGACGCCTCCGGGAGCGGCGGCCGACAGTTCGGCCGCGCTCTGGGGCAGACCCCGCTCGATTGCCCGCCACCCGTCGGTGAAGGGGGCCAGGAGGTGGGGGACGATGTCTCGACCGCCTGCCACGACCCCCCGCCCGCCGGCGGCGAGCAGCTTTCGAACGGCACGGTGCAGCGAAGGGGCGCCAGTCGTGGGGGCGTAGTAGGAGACCCTCCCGTCGGTGCCGATGAGGTAGGCGGGGTTGGCGAGCCCGCCGTAGGCCTGGTGCACGGCGCCGCCGACGTCATCGACGAGGACGGTCCAGGGAATGGCCTCCTCTCGTCGGTAGGCCTCGGCGTCGGCCATCTTCTGCGCGTCGCTCCGGTAGGGAGGCACCGCCGGGCCCGGGTGGACCTGGCGGACCAGGACGTCGACGAAGTGGACGGCCTCCCCCCACCGGCGGTGCAAGCCCTTCAGCGGCTCGACCGAGCCGACCGCCACGGGTCATGTGAACGAGCCGAAGTGCAGCAGCGTGGGACGGTCTCGGAGGTCGGCGAGGCGAACCGTTCCGCCTCCAACCGCCGGAAGCTCGAACTCGGGGGCCAGCGAGCCCGGCCTGACGCCTCTGGCGGCCAGGAACCCGGCGACCTCCTGAGCGAGGTGACCTCGCCGGAAGTGCTCGTAGTTGTACTCGTCGGGGGCCAGACCCAAGTCCAAGCGAACTCCTCGCCCTCGTTGTCGACGGCCGTGTCTACCCGAGCGAGAGACACCGTGTCTCCTCCAGCATCCGATGGGGCCGGCTCCAATCGTCGCGCGGACCCCGTTGACGGGGTGATCGCTACCCGTCGACCAGGGCGCCCAGTGGTCCCGACGTCCAGCTTGGTTCCGTAATCGCCCCTACGCCCCTACCGGCACTTTCGCTACGCGGCCAGGCGCAGCGCGCGGCACTCTTGGGACGCGCGTTCGGGGACACCCCGTGTCCCTCCGAGCGCGCCCACTCCCCGTCATTCAGGCGGCAAGCCGCGGGGCGGGGCGGCGCGCCGTCGGGAGAACTGCAAGCTGCGGGGCCGCGTCGTGCTCAGGTGTGAAGCGGCTGCGGGCCGTGCTCGTGATCGCTGTGCCAGGTGGGGAGCGCCCGCGCCAGCACCCGAGAGCCTGTCACCTCGATGGCGCCGGCGCGCAGAGCGGCGCCCCACTCGAGCTCGCCGAGATGCCAGTGGGCGAACGCCACCGGATCGTGGACCACGACGACCAGGTCCTCCTCGCCACCCGGGTACTTCTCGCAGATCTCCGCGTCACCCCGTTCGATCAGCAGCCAACTGCGGCTGCCCGGGCCCGACAACGTGGGATAGTCAAAGCGGATGAGCCTCCGGCGCTGAGGAAGGCGCTCGCGGTCGAGGAAGAAGGTGGCCCACATCCACAGCACCACGCCCGGATGGGCATGTTCGGGGGTCAGGTCCGCCCACTTCGAGCCCCAGTGCTGGAGCGCCCGCATGAGGTCCGACAGCTCCCGACCTGCTTCGGTGGGCTCGTAGATCGAGCCTGGGCCGTCGCTCTTGGACCGGATCTCGATTACGCCGGCCCGCTCTAGATCCCGCAGCCGCTTCGACAGCAGGCCGCGAGACAGGCCCGGGGCGCAGTCGGCGATCTCGTTAAAGGTCCGACACCCCAACACGATGACGTTGCGCAGGATGATGATGGACCAGCGCTCGGCCAGTAGCTCTGAGGCCCGCGCGATCGGACAGTACAAACCGTAAGAGCGCATCCCTGAAAGCCTCTCACCCTCGGAAGGTCCGCACTAGTTCAGATCTTGTACTTGTGGAGCTCACCGAACTCCGGGACATTCAGCTCATGAGTCGAGACGGAGAGGAGCGACGCGAGTCGAAGACATACCTGCTGGCGGGCCAGACTTCAGAGCTGGAGCGGCTTCAACTCCAGTCGCGCGTGTGGGAGCCGTCCGGTCGCCGGCTTCTCAGCGAGATCGGCGTCGGTCAGGGTTCGCGTGCGGTCGACATCGGCTGCGGCGTCTTGGGCTGGTTGCGACTGCTCAGCGAGTGGGTCGGACCCGACGGCGAGGTCGTTGGGACGGACATCGACGATGCCATGCTCGCCGCGGCCCAGCAGTTCGTGGCCGACGAGGCGCTCGGCAATGTCGTCCTCGTCCAGGACGACGTGTTCACCTGCAGCCTGGAGGCGTCGTCGTTCGACCTCGTGCACTCAAGGTTCGTGGTAGGACCGCTCGCCCGGGGGGCTGAACAGATGGCCACCTACTGTTCGCTCACCCGACCGGGCGGCGTCGTCGCGCTTGAGGACTGGGACAAGGGCTCGTGGCACTACAACCCGCCGGCACCCGCGCTCGAGCAGCTCGTCGGGCTCATAAATCTCGCGTTCGCCGAGGTCTCAGAGCTCGACGGCGGCCGTACACATCTCGATCTCTTCTCGAGCGTCGGGATAGATGTGAAGATGCGTGCGGAGGTCCTGGCGCTGCCACCCGGGCACCCCTACCTGCGGCTGCCGATCCAGATGACCACCGGCCTTGCCCCGCGGTTGGCAGAGTTCGTGAGCGCGGAGGAGCTGGTCCGGCTGCAGGACGAGGCCGAGGCCGAGCTCCAGGAGCCCGGCCGGTGGGGCACCACGTTCACGGTCATTCAGTCCTGGGGCCGGCGGCCCTGAGAGCAGCCGAGGACGCTATGGATCTCGACGAACTCGTCTTCCACCCATGGACGGTGCAAGGCCCGCGGAGCGTGCCGAACATCGTCGCTGGCTCCGGTAGCCACGTCATCGACATCAACGGCCGGCGCTACCTGGACTTCAGCTCGCAGCTAGTTTTTACCAACCTCGGTCACCAGCACCCGCGCATCATCGGCGCGATCAAGGAGCAGGCGGACCAGCTGTGCACGCTGGCACCCGGATACGCGTCCGACGTCCGGGGCGAAGCGGCGGCTTTGATCGTCGAGGTCGCGCCAGCCGGCCTCGGGCACGTCTTTTTCACGACCGGCGGGACGGAGGCCATCGAGCACGCGGTACGGATGGCCCGTCTGCACACCGGCCGACCCAAGGTGCTTGCGGCCTACCGCTCCTACCACGGCTCGACGACGACCTCGATCCACCTGACCGGCGACTCACGCCGCTGGGCCTCGGACACGGGCACGGCCGGAGCGGTCCACTTCTTCGGCCCGTTCCTCTACCGCTCAGTGTTCGGGTCGACGACCGCCGAGCAGGAGTGCGAACGCGCGCTCGGGCACCTGGAGCAGGTGATCCTCTCGGAGGGTCCGTCCACGATCGCTGCGCTGGTCCTCGAATCGGTGATCGGCAGCTCGGGGGTCATCGTGCCGCCTCATGGCTACCTCCGCGGGGTCCGGGAGCTCTGCACCCGCCATGGAATCGTCTACATCGCCGACGAGGTGCTGGTTGGTTTCGGCCGCACCGGAGCCTGGTTCGGGGTCGACCACGACGGAGTGTCGCCGGACCTGCTTGTGTTCGCGAAGGGCGTGAACTCGGGGTATGTGCCGCTCGGCGGCGTGCTGGTGGGCGATCTGATCTACGACACTTTCACCAATCGCCCCTATCCGGCCGGCATGACCCACAGCGGGCACCTGCTCGCCTGCGCCGCTGCCGTCGGCGCCATCAGCGCCATGCACGACGAGGCCAGCGTCGCCTCGGCCGCGCGCCTCGGTGCCGACATCCTCGGGCCGGGACTAGCGAAGCTCGCCGAGAAGCACGCCTCCGTCGGAGACGTTCGAGGCATCGGCGCACTCTGGACCATCGAGCTCGTCCGCGACAGGCTGACCAAGCAGCCATTCGTGCCGGTCGGAGCCACGGGGGAGGCGAACGCGCCAATGATCGCCTTCGCCAAGGCCTGCCTCGACCGTGGGTTGCTGTCGCTGATCCTCGGCAACCGGATCCACCTCGCGCCGCCGCTCAACATTCTCGACGCAGACGCGACAACCGGCCTGGCCATCCTCAACGAAGCACTCGCGACCGCCGACAGGTTCGTCACTTGAAGATGAGATGCCTTGAACCGATCGGTATCGCGCAGTGCGCTGCGTCGAGGCGC
>JALZEC010000216.1 GCA_030862235.1 Actinomycetota bacterium
TTCCTGCACCGCCGTCAGAGCCCTGGCACGGGCGCTACCAGCCAGTGCGTCACCGCTGAATGGGGGGTCAGCGGTCCTGCGGGGCGCTGGAGAGCGAGACTTGACCGCAGATCGGGAGCATCGGGCACCCGAGTCAGGAGGTCGGCGTGGACGCTGATCACAGGGCACCGGTATGCGAGACCGGCGAGATCGTTATCAGCGCACGACCGGAGACCGTCTGGGACACGCTGACTGACCTCAGGACATGGCCCCAATGGATGCCTGGTGTAAAGACCATGCAGGTTGATGAGCCGGTTCGATTAGGAACGAGGTTCCAGTGGAAGGCGGGGCCGGGCACGATTCGGTCGGAGATCGTCGAGAGCGAACGGCCGCACAGCGTCGCGTGGAAAGGCCGCACGCTTGGCATCAGCGCCGTGCACGTCTGGCGCATGGAATTGGAAGGCGAGACGACCCGCGTCTTGACCGAGGAGTCATGGAGCGGCCTGCTGGTACGCGCACTGCAGGGGTCGATGAGAAAGACGGTGAGGAAGGCCCTTGAAGACGGCCTCCCGGCGTTGCGGAGCGAGGCGGAGCGTCGAGCGAGCGCGACCTCTTGAGTAGACCTGATCGATGCGGCTGTCCATCGCGAGTGCTTCCTCGGGAGTGTCGACCCAGCGAAACGAAATGAACTCCCTGAAGCCTCGGGGGGAGGAGTGCAGTAGGTAGCCACACCACACATCGGAGGCGGGTGGGGTTCCCGTCTCGCGTTACCTCGCGCCCCGCTCCTGCCGTACTCGTGCCGTTATCGAGTGCCCTGCCCGGTACGCGCATCGGGCATACGCCATCCCTGGCCAGGGACAGGTGGTGAGACGTGCGGTTGTGCTGCCCACATCGAGCAGAGCCGCCGGGCCGCTGGTGATTTGGTCTCGTTGTCTTGGAGGGGTGAAGCCAGGATGAACCTTGATGCCGTGCCGGCCCGGTTTTCACCGCAATGCCGAGTCCCTCCCTCGTGACAGGGTGGGGGCATGTGGCACCTCCTTCACCTTGCCCGGCGGCCGCTGAAGCGGTCCGCAGGAAACGCCGATCTTCACGGCTTTACCCCTGTGGGCAAGCTGGGCGACGAGTGGCGGCGGGTGGCGGTGGTGGGTGATGTCGGGCACCCCTCCGCCGAACTCGACGCCACCGTGGCCGCCCTGGCGCGGGCCTCGACCGACCGCCGCTTCGACGCCCTGGCCCTGCTGGGGGACAATGTCTACCCCGACGGCGACCCCGCGCTGCTGCGACGGGCCGTGCTGGACCCGTTCGCCCCGCTGCTGGGTGCCGGCGTCCCGCCCCTCGCCGTGCTGGGAAACCACGACGTCCAGGCAGGCCACGGCGACGAGATCGCCCGGCTCCTCGGTATGCCGGGGCGTTGGTACGCCACCAGCGTGGGCCACGCCCTGTTCGTCGGGCTCGACTCCACGCAGCCCGACTGCTCAGCTCAGCGGGCCTGGCTGTCGACCACGTTGGCCGAGGCTCGCGCCATCTGGGTGGTCGTGGCCCTGCACCACCCGCCCTACTCAGCCGGCTGGCACGGGTCTGACCGCCGGGTGCGCCGCGCGTTTGTCCCCCTCTTCCGCCACTTCGGCGTCGACCTTGTCCTCGCCGGCCATGAGCACGACTACCAGCGCTCGAAGCCGCTGGCCGGGACCACCTACGTCATCTCCGGGGCTGCCGCCCACCTGCGTGCGACGGGCCGGGCCGGTTTCACCGCTGCCTCCCGTGCGAGCCACCACTTCCTCGACCTGCGAATCTCGTCCGAGCGCCTCGAGCTCTTGGCGGTCGACCATGGCGGGGTCGTTTTCGACGCGGTGACCCTGTCACCCCGTCGCCCGGAAAGTCCTCGCCACGTCGCCTCCGTCGAACGCTCCAGTTGAACACCTGCGGCGTCGAGCTTCTCATCCCGAGGAGACTCACCCCGGAGTCGACACCGCACACCGATGCAGGTACCTCGCGCGCTCGTCGTGCCGAAGCCGTGCGGTTATCGAAGGCGATGCCTTGTCTTGCCGACGCCTTCGAGGGGCGTATCGGGGAACCGTTCCGCGCGCGAGCCTCGTCGCTCGGGCCAATCCAGAAATTCCAGGCAGCGCCGCCTGGCCGTTGACAGCCGGCAGCCCTAAGGTACGACATGCGCACCCAGTGTGTCTGGGC
>JALZEC010000218.1 GCA_030862235.1 Actinomycetota bacterium
AGTTGCTCGAGGGCCACCGCCGGGCCGTCGATCCAGCCCCGGGCGGCCGCCGCTTTGAGCATGGAGTACTCGCCCGACACGTGGTAAGCGGCGACGGGAACGTCGAAGCGGCGGCGGACGGCGGCGAGGACGTCCAGGTAGGGCAGGGCGGGCTTGACCATGACGATGTCCGCTCCTTCGGTCACGTCCAGGGCGACCTCGGCCAGCGCCTCCCGCGAGTTCCGCCAGTCCTGCTGGTACGCCTTGCGGTCGCCGGCTCCCCCGACGATGCGCACGTCGACCGCATCCCGGAACGGCCCGTACAGGCCCGACGCGTACTTGGCGGCGTAGGCCAGGATGCCCACGTTCCCGTGACCGGCGGCGTCAAGCGCACCCCGGATGGCCGCGACCTGGCCGTCCATCATCCCCGAGGGAGCAACCAGGTCGACGCCGGCATCCGCCTGGGCGACGGCGACACGGGCGTAGCGCTCGAGGGTCGCGTCGTTGTCGACGGTGTCGTCGGGAGCCAGCACCCCACAGTGGCCATGGTCGGTGTACTCATCGAGACAGAGGTCGGCCACGAGCACCAAGTCGTCGCCCACCTCGTCCCGCAGGTCCCGCAGGGCCATCTGGGCAATCCCGTCCCGGTTCCACGCCTCCGACCCCTCGGCGTCCTTCTGTGCGGGGAGGCCGAAGAGGATGGCGGCCGGGATGCCCAACTCGACCAGCTCTCTGGCCTCCTTCCGGAGCGACTCGCGGGTGTGCTGGACGACCCCGGGCATGGAGGGCACGGGCTCGGGAGAGTCGATCCCCTCCCGCACGAACAGGGGCGCCACCAGGTCATTCACGGCGAGGGAGGTCTCGGCGACGAGCCGCCGCAGGGCCGGTGTGCGGCGGAGCCGTCGGAGGCGCTGAGCCGGGAAGGGCACGCAAAGAGGGTACCGGCGGCTGTCTCTGCGTTCGGGCCACGCAGGCCGGGTCTGGCGTAAGGGCCACCGGGCCGTTGCCCCCAGGGCTCTATTGTTGCGAATCTTGATCGGAGTACTCAGGTATTGGGTTAGGCTGTAGGCCGTGGCGATCACACGCGAGATCAGCACCGAAGCTCTCAAGGACATCGAGAAGTTCGAGGAGCAGCTCGCCTTGTACCTGTCGGGGGAGCTGGAGGAGGACGTGTTCCGCGTCTTCCGGCTGAACAACGGTATCTACGGGCAGCGCCAGGGGGGCCACAACCAGATGGTGCGGGTCAAGATCCCGTACGGCTCTCTCGAGCCCGAGCAGCTGGAGATGCTGGCCGACATCGCCGACACGTACAGCCGCGGCTGGGGTCACATCACCACGCGGCAGAACATCCAGTTCCACTTCGTCGAGCTGGAGCGGGTGCCCGAGGTCATGCGCGACCTGGCCAGCGTCGGGCTGACCACCCGGGAGGCATGCGGGGACACCGTGCGGAACGTCCAGGGATGCCACCTGGCGGGCGCCTGCCCCTTCGAGGTCCTCGACATCAGCCCATGGGCGGACGCCACGTTCCGGCACTTCGTGCGGAATCCGATCGCCCAGCGTCTCCCCCGAAAGTTCAAGATCAACTTCTCCGGCTGCTCGACCGACTGCGGCCAGGCCATGTTCAACGACGTCGGTGTGGTCGCTGTGGCCCGTCCAAAGGACGACGGATCGGTCGAGCCCGGCTTCCGGGTCTTCATCGCCGGGGGGCTGGGCGCCAACCCCCACCCGGCCCAGGCGCTCGAGGAGTTCACCTCCCGCGAGGACCTCATGCCGACGATGGAGGCGATCCTGCGCGTCTTCGACCACTACGGGAACCGGGACAACAAGCTGCGGGCCCGCATGAAGTGGCTCGTCGACACCATGGGGATCGACGAGCTCCGGGAGCGCATCAAGAAGGAGCGCCGGTTCCTGCTGGCCAGCGCCACCTGGCCCGGGGGCTTGCCGGAGACGGTCAAGGAGCGGGGCGACGAGCCCGCGGGCGTCAGCACGACAGTCGACGCCACGCCGGTAGGCACTCCTGTCGCCCTGCGGCTGAACACCCTCGACCCCTACAAGAGCTGGGAGCAGGTCAACGTGGTCCGGGGCGTGGCCAAGGGCACGGTCTCTGCCTATGCCTACGCCCGGCTGGGCGACATCACCTCGGAGCAGTTCCGGGCCCTGGCCAACATCCAGCGGGACTTCGGGGCGCAGGTTCGAGTCACCAACCGCCAGAACGTCGTGTTCCGAGGGCTGCGCGAGGACCAGTTGCCGGGGCTGCATCGGGCGCTGGCGGCGATCGGGATGGCCGAGCCCGGCGCCGAACTGGCTCGCGACGTGGTCGCCTGCCCAGGGGCCGACACCTGCAATCTGGCCGTGACCCAGAGCCGCGGGCTGGCCGACGACATCGGGAAGGCCCTGGACGAGGCCGGCCTGGCCGACGTCGGCGGCATCAGAATCAACATCTCGGGCTGCACCAACTCGTGCGGGCAGCACCACGTGAGCGACATCGGGTTCTTCGGCGCCGAACGGCGGGCGCACGGCATGGCCGCTCCCGGATACCAGATGCTGCTCGGCGGTCACGTCGGCCAGACCCAGATCGAGTTCGGCGAGAAGGCGCTGCGGCTCCCGGCCAAGAACGTGAGCAAAGCGGTCGTGGCCGTGGTCGGCCGGTTCGCCGCCGAGCGCTCAGCGGGCGAGACGTTCACCGACTGGCTGGACCGTTCGGGCGGCGCCAAGTCGGTAGGCGAGGAGCTGAAGTACCTCGACGTCTTCCCCACCCCTGAGGAGGGCCCCGAGTTCTACGTCGACTACGGCGAGACCGGCCCCTATATCAAGGAGATAGGCGCCTCGGAGTGCGCCACATGAGCGGCCCGGGAGGCGGCGCAGTGACGGACTTGCTGCCCGACCTGGAGGCCGTCTCTGTGTCCATGGAGGGGGCCAACCCGGATGACATCATCCGCTGGACCGTCGACCAGTTCGGCGACGACGTCATCGTGGCCGCCTCGTTCGAGGACGCCGTCCTCCCCCACCTGGCCGTCTCGGTCAAGCCCGACATCGAGGTCCTGTTCCTCGACACGCAGTACCACTTCGCCGAAACCCTGTGGTTCGTCGAGGAGGTTCGTAAGGCCCTGAACCTCAACCTCGTCGTGACCGAGCCCGAGGTCGAGCCGGACAACCGCTGGCAGGTGGACGTCAACGACTGCTGCCGGGTACGAAAGGTCGACCCCCTCAACCGTGCCCTGGCGGGGAAGAAGGCCTGGATCACGGGCCTCAAGCGGATGGACGGGCCCACCCGGGCCAACGCCCCCATCGTGTCATGGGACGGGGTACGCCAGATGGTGAAGGTGAATCCGTTGGCCACCTGGACGGCTGCCGATCTGGGCACCTACGCCTTGGTCCACGAGCTGCCCACCAACCCACTCCAGGAGCGGGGCTATCCCTCCATCGGGTGCTGGCCTTGCACCAAGCCGGTGGCGCCCGGAGAAGACCCCCGGGCCGGGCGCTGGGTCGGTTCCGCCAAGACCGAGTGCGGCCTGCACTCCTGACCACCAGGAAGCCGATGACCCTCCTCGCCAACGCCCCTGCGCAGTACACGCTCGACCACCTCGACGCCCTCGAGGCCGAGGCCGTCTTCATCCTGCGCGAGGTCGCCGCCGAGTGTGAGCGGCCGGTCCTGCTCTTCAGCGGGGGCAAGGACTCGATCGTCCTGCTCCGCCTGGCCGAGAAGGCCTTCCGGCCGGGCCGGTTCCCGTTCCCGGTCATGCATATCGACACCGGCCACAACTTCGAGGAGACGATCGAGTTCCGGGACCGGCGGGTGGCCGAGCTCGGTGAGCGGCTGATCGTGGCCAGGGTCCAGGACGACATCGACTCCGGCGCGGTGGTCGAGGAGCGGGGCGCGCAGTCCAGCCGCAACCGGCTGCAGACGGTGACCCTGCTCCGGGCCATCGACGAGCACGGCTTCGACGCCGCCTACGGCGGGGCCAGGCGGGACGAGGAGAAGGCTCGGGCCAAGGAGCGCATCCTCAGCTTCCGCGACGAGTTCGGCCAGTGGGCCCCCAAGAACCAGCGCCCCGAGCCGTGGAACCTGTTCAACGCCCGCATCCGCCGGGGGGAGCACCTCCGGGCCTTCCCCCTGTCCAACTGGACCGAGCTCGACGTGTGGGAGTACATCGCCCGCGAAGGGCTCGAGGTTCCGTCCATCTACTTCGCCCACCGACGCACCGTCGTCCACCGCGACGGCATGCTCTTGGCCGTAGGCGGCCCGGTCCAGCCCCAGCCGGGCGAGCAGGTCGAGGAGAGCGCCCTCGTCCGCTACCGCACTGTGGGCGACATGAGCTGCACCGGCGCCGTGCGCTCGTCGGCCGCCACGGTCGAGGAGATCGTGGACGAGATCGCCGTCACCCGCATCACCGAGCGGGGCGCCACCCGCGCCGACGACCGCTTCTCGGAGGCGGCCATGGAGGACCGGAAGCGGGAGGGCTACTTCTAGTGGGTCGTTTGGATCCCCGCGCCGGAACTGGTGTCACCGGACGGGGCCACGACCCCGTTTCCTGACCCCAGAACGTGTCTTCAGGCCTCATCCAGAGCCGGGTCGGGCTGATTCGGGTCGCCACTGCCGGATCGGTTGACGACGGCAAGAGCACCCTCATCGGCCGCCTGCTCTACGACACCAAGTCCATCCTCCAGGACCAGCTCGAGGCGGTCGAGCGCGACTCCCTCCGGCGGGGCCACGACGCCGTGAATCTGGCCCTCCTCACCGACGGGTTGCGGGCCGAGCGGGAGCAGGGCATCACCATCGATGTGGCGTACCGGTACTTCGCCACGCCCCGCCGCTCCTTCGCCCTCATCGACGCTCCCGGCCACGAGCAGTACACCCGGAACATGGTCACCGGGACTTCGGTGGCCGACGTGGCCGTCGTCCTGGTGGACGCCCGCAAGGGTGTCGTCGTCCAGACCCGGCGCCACTCGACCATCGCCGCCCTGCTCCGCGTGCCCCACGTGGTGCTGGCCGTCAACAAGATGGACTTGGTCGGCTGGTCCGAGGAGACGTTCGACTCGGTGGCGGTCGAGTTCGCCGAGATGGCCGACCAATTGGGGATCAGCGACTTCCGGGTCCTGCCCGTCTCGGCCCTGCTCGGGGACAACGTGGCCGAGCCCTCCCGCTCCATGCCCTGGTACGACGGGCCCACCCTGCTGGAGCACCTGGAGACGGTCGAGGCGGTCGAACCTCACAACCTGGAGGACTTGCGCTTCCCCGTGCAGTTCGTAATCCTCTCGGGCGCCGGGGGCCACCACGACGAGCGTGCCTACGCCGGACGACTCGCCGGGGGGATCCTGCGTCCCGGCGACGAGGTGATCGTGCAGCCGACCGGTCTCCGCACCGCGGTGGCCGAGGTCTTCACCCTGGAGGGGCCCCTGACCGAGGCCTTCCCGCCCCGTTCGGTGAGCCTTCGCCTCGCCGACGAGCTCGACGTGGGCCGCGGCGACATGATCGTCGGGGTGGCCGACCAGGAGGAGCCGATGGTGACCCAGGAGCTGCGGGCGACGGTCTGCTGGATGAGCGAGCGTCCGCTGCGACTGGGTGCCACCTACTCCCTCAAGCACACGACGCGGACGGCGCGGGCGATTGTCCGAGAGGTGGACAACCGGCTGGACGTCACGACGTTCGACCGGAATCCAGCCGATGGACTGGCCCTCAACGAGATCGGCGAGGTGACGCTCAAGACGAGCGTGCCGCTCGTTGTCGACTCGTACTCACGCAACCGCGTGACCGGAAGCTTCATCCTCATCGACGAGGCGACGCACGGCACCGCCGGCGCCGGAATGGTGCTCTAGCCGAGCTTCGGCCTAATCCGAGTCCGGCAACTCCTTGGCGAGGGTGAGGGCCAAGGTCTCGACCAGCCCCTCGAGGGTGTGCGAGCCGGCCACGGCGGTCACCGCGACGCCCCGGTTCCGGGCCTCCTCGGCGGTGACGGGACCGATGCACACGACGACGGGCGGCAGCGCCTCGGGACCGGCGGCATCGAGGTAGTTGCTCACCGTCGAGGCCGACGTGAAGGCGATGGCGTCGGCCTTGGCCGCCGCCGCCAGCACGTCGGGGGCGGGGGCGGCGGGGAGGGTCCGGTACGCGGTGACGACCTCGACCTCCCAGCCCTTGGCGTTGAGGCCCTCGGCCAGAACGGGACGGGAGGCGGCAGCCTGGGGAAGCAGGACCCGGCCG
>JALZEC010000238.1 GCA_030862235.1 Actinomycetota bacterium
CGCGAACCGGAGAAGCGCTCGGCTTCGAGACGATCTACGTCCCTGACCACTCCCGTCCCTGGCGGCACGAGCCTCTGCCCGGTGGCCTCTGGTACGACGGTTGGACCGCTCTCGCCGCTCTTGCCACGGCCACATCCACCGCTCGCATCGGGACGCTCGTGTCCAACCCTGTGCTCCGGCCACCCGGGCTGCTCGTGCGGGAGGCGTTGGCGGTGGACCACCTCTCGGCCGGGCGGCTCCAACTCGGAGTCGGCACTGGCATCGCCGGCTTCGACCACGAGGCGACGGCCACCCCCTACTGGCCGCTCCGGGAGCGGTTGGCCCGGTTCCGTGAGTACGTGACCTTCCTCGACGAGGCCCTCCAATCGGGCGGGGCGCCATTCGTCGCCGAGGGGCAGTTCTTCCCCGGCCGGCTGACCGGACTGCCCGAACCCGTGCAGTCCCCTCGCCCGCCGATCACCGCGGCTGGCGCGTCGAAGGGCGTGCGAGCGGTCGCCGTCGAGCGGGCCGAGTGCTGGAACACCCACGGCGCCTTCGGCGTCCCCGCCGAGGGCCTCGTCGACCACCTGTCCGCTCTCAACCAGGACGTGACGGCGCGCTGCGAAAGGGCAGGCCGGGATCCTGCCCAGCTCCGCCGGTCTGTCCTCCTGCTCGGTCCGCTCGCCCCCTGGAGTCGGCCCGGCCGGCTCGCGGAGGTCACGGAGACGATGTCGGCGATCGGCTACGAGGAGGTCGTCGTGTTCTGGCCGTGGACGGACGACGAGCGTGCCGTCTTCGACCGCGAGGTGCAGCAGATGAGGACACTGCCAAGCTGACGCGCCGCACGCTGAGACGGCGGGTGAAGGAGTACCCTCTCTCGGCCTGACAGCGAAGCGGCAGGTCGAATCGGGGGCATCGGTTGCCCGGGTGGGACGAGATCCCCGTACCCGGATGCATCCTCGCCACCGCATCGACGCGTCGGCGCCGGACGCCCTGTTCGCTCTCACTCACTGGCTCGCCCCAGCTGCCGTGCGCCAGAGCCGGAGGTTCCCGGCTCCCACCGGGACAACCCTCACATGCCTCTCCGTGCGGTCGGCGTTCGACCTGCTGCTTACCGCCCTCGACCTCCCGGTCGGGGACGAGATCCTCGTGTCCGGGATCACCCATCCCGACATGGTGCGGATCATCCGCATCCACGGCCTTCAGGCGGTTCCGATCGACGTGCACCCTCTGAGCGTGGTTCCGAGACAGGGCCTGCTCGAGGCGGCGATAACGGCGCGCACCCGGGCGATCCTGGTCGCTCATCTGTTCGGCGCGAGGGTCGAGCTGGACGGCGTGGCCGAGCTTGCGGCGCGGCACCGGCTCCTGCTCGTGGAGAACTGTGCCCAATCCGTCCGGGGTGCCGACGACCCGGGGCATCCACGAGCGGACGCGTCGCTGTTCAGCTTCGGGTTCATCAAGACGGCGACGGCCTTCGGCGGCGGCCGGGTGCGGGTGCGCGATGCCGAGCTGGCCGCTCGCATGGACGAGATCCATCGACGGTGGCCGATCCAGTCCCGCACCGAGTACGCAGGGAAGGCGCTCCGCGGCCTGGCCACCCTCGTACTCACCCAGCCCCTGGTCTACGGCGCCACGATCGGTCGCGATCCCGACCGGAGGGCGACCCGCTTCGCCCGTTCCTTCCCGGCAGAGCCGGACGACGCGTTCCTGGCCGCCATTCGGCGGCAGCCGGGTCCCGCCCTCCAGGCGACGCTCGATCGTCGGCTCCGCCGGTTTCCCGCCGAACGGTTGCGCCGGCGGGCCGAGGCCGGCGATCGGCTGGTAGCCCGACTGCCGCCTGGTCTCGAGCATCCCGGGGGGTTGGGCGAGAGCAGCCATTGGCTCGTCCCGCTCGTGACCGACCGCCCCGGCGCTCTGATCGCTCACCTCCGGGCCCGGGGCTTCGACGCCACCCAGGGAGCGAGCCAGATCGCGGTTGTCCCCGCGCCAGGCGGGTATGCGCGGTTCGAACCGCACCAGGCTCGCGAGCTCATGGCCCGCATCGTCTTCGTCCCTGCCTACCCGGAGCTCTCGGCGCCGGAGTTCGACCGCCTCGTCAGGGCTTTGCATGACTTCGCCGCTGGCGTTTGACCGGACCGCCAACCTGGACCGAATGGCGGCGGAGGCGTTCGATGTCGTCGTCGTCGGCGGCGGGATCACCGGTGCCGGCGTCGCCCTCGATGCCGCCAGTCGGGGGCTGCGCACCGCCCTCGTCGAGAAGGGCGACTTCGGATCGGGCACGTCGTCCCGCTCGTCGAAGTTCGTCCACGGCGGGCTCCGGTACCTGCACCAGCGCGAGTACCGACTGGTCCTCCAGAGCCTCTCCGAGCAGCGCCGGCTCCTCGGCAACGCGCCGCATCTCGTCCGCCCCGTTCCGGTCGTCCTTCCCGTCTTCGCCCCCCGCCGGGCGCGGCCCCGACACTCGGCCGCTCTCGCCCTTCACGCTTCCTCGTCCCGTGGGAGGGACGGGTGTGCGTCGGCACGACGGACACCGCGTACGAGGGGCCCCTCGACGACCCGTGCTGCTCGCCGCAGGACGTCTTGGAGCTGCTCGCTTCGGTCAACCCTTCCTGAGGGACCCCCTCGCTCCTGACGACGTGCTCGGCTCATGGGCTGGCCTGCGCCCTCTGGCCTGGGCACAACCGGTCACCGGACGGCAGACGTGTCCCGCCGGCACAGCGTGGTCCTGAGCCCCAGCAATGTCGTGACCGTCGTGGGGGGGAAGCTCGCCACGTACCGCCGGATGGCCGCTGACGCGGTGGACGTAGTGGTTCGAGTACTGGGCTCACACGCCGGACGAAGCGCCACGGCCCGGCTCTTGCTGCGAGGCGCCGGTCGCGCGCAGGTGCCAGGCGCGACGGACCCGGCGCTCGCCGCGCACCTCTGCTCCCGGTACGGGACGGAGGCGTCGGCCCTCCTCGGGCTCATCAGCGAAGACAACAGCCTGGCGGAGCCGCTGGTGCCCGATCTGCCCTATGTCCGGGCCGAAGCCATCTGGGCCGTACGACACGAGATGGCCCGCAACTTGGACGACATCCTCAGCCGCCGAACGCGCGCCCTTGTCCTCGCTCGCGATGCCGCGACTCAAACC
>JALZEC010000264.1 GCA_030862235.1 Actinomycetota bacterium
CCGGGCCCCGGGACCGCAAGCCCTACGCCCTCACCGACGAGGGCCGGCAGGCGTTCCGGGAATGGGTCGAGTCCGAGCCGGGAACGGAGCAGATCCGCTACCCCCTGCTCCTCAAGCTCGCCTTCGGCCGCTACCTGCCGCCGGAGCGGATAGCCGAGTTCCTGGCCTCCCACCGCCGCATCCACGCCGAGCGGCTGGAGCAGTACCGGGCGCTCCGGCCGGAACTGGAAGCGGCCGGGGACCGGTTCGCCCTCGCCACCCTCGACTTCGGGATCCGCTACGAGACGGCCGTCCTCGCGTGGTTCGACCACCTGCCCGCCCTGCTCGAGAGTTGACGAAGAGAAGGTTCTCGACTCCGCCCGTCGCGGGTAAACCCACGACATGAGGACAGACAAGAACGTGCTCGTGCTGGCCGCTGACCTCTTCGAGGACATGGAGCTGCTGTATCCCGTGTACCGGTTGCGGGAGGAAGGGATCGGCGTGGTGATCGCCGGCCTGACCCCCGACGACGTGACCGGCAAGAAGGGCCATGGCCCGGTGAAGGTGGACACGACGGTGGACGACGTGGACGCCTCCGACTTCGACGCCCTCGTCATCCCCGGCGGGTTCGCGCCGGACAAGCTGCGGCGGTCAAAGCCAGTGCTCTCGCTGGTGGAGGCGTTCAACGCCGACAGCAAACCCATCGCCTTCATCTGCCACGCCGGCTGGGTGCCCATCTCGGCGGGAATCCTGAAAGGGCGCCGAGCGACCAGCGTGGACGCCATCCAGGACGACATGGTCAACGCCGGGGCCGACTGGGTGGACGAGGCGTGCGTGGTCGACGGCAACCTGATCTCGGCGCGTACCCCCGAGGACCTGGGGCCCTGGATGAAGGCCCTGCTCAGCGCGCTCGAAGCCGAGTAGCCGCCCGGAGGCCTCAGCTCGGCCAGGCAGCAGGTCACTCCACCGGGAACGTCCCGCCCACCCGCCAGTACTCGCCGGCGACGCGGTCCAGGAAACCTTCGTCGACGAGGTACCGGCGGAGGGCGGCCACGTCGGGGTGCACCTCCCGCAGGATCTGATTGACGTCCCGCTCGGGGTAGCGGCGGCCCGGCTCGAAGCGCTGCGCCAGCCAGTCCAAGAGCACCAGCCGTTTTGAGTGGGCGGCGGGAAGCGAGACGATGTGCCCGTTCCGCACGAACGCCCGCATCACCTTGGCCGCCTCCTTGGGAAGGTCGTCGGCCCCGGGCGTCTCCGCCTCCCCCTCGGCGGCCGCTGACCGGCTGGCTTCCTCGAAGTGCTCGGTGACGAGCCGCAGCTCCGTGCCCCGGCGCACAACCAGCCCGCTGGCGACGAGGCGGGCGAGGGCCTTGTCCAGCTGACGTTCGGTCAGGCGCGTCCGGTCGATCAGCTCGGGCCGGGTCGACGCCCCCAGGGCGAGGGCGGAACACACCCGCAGGCGGTCGGGCTGAGCCAGGAGGCGGACGATCTCGCTGGCGTCGAGGAAGGACTCCACGCCCCCACTCTGGCCTACGGGAACACGTACCGGCGCGCCGTCTCGGTCTCGAGGTTGACAGCCAGAGCGGCCAGTCCGAGCGGCTTGGCCGGGTCGACGGAGAAGATCGTGCTGGCCCGGGGAGGCACCCGCTTGTCTGGCCGACCGTACGGGTAGTCGCCGCTGAGACCGTCGAAGCGAAGGGTTCCCACGTCCTCCATGGCCCTGATGATGCCGGCCCGCGTGAAGTCCGCCTTCTCCGCCGCCCGCTCCAGCACCTGGGCCACCGCCGAGGCCTGGTAGTAGCCGAACACGAAGTAGTAGTCGGGGGGCTGGTCGGGCCGGTACCGGGCCAGCCGTTCCAACATCTCCCGCTGCCCTTTGACAGCGGTGTCGCCCCACTCCGTGCCCTCCCCCATCACCCACACCGACCGCTGGAACGTGGCAGCAAGCGGGCCATTGGCCAGTGAGGGGTCCCAGCCCGTGGCCTGGACGGCGAACTGGGGGGCAAAGCGCAGGGCGTCCGCCTCGCCCACGATCCGGGGGGTGTCCCGGGAGAACGTGGCCAGGAAGACGGCGTCGCAGGACGCGTCCCGAAGCTGGGTGACCTGGGCGGTGAAGGCGGTGTCGCCGGAGTTGTAGCGGGCGACGGCGGCCACGCTGAACCCGAGGGCGCGACCGGCGGCCTCCAGCCCGGCCAGCCCGGCGTCGCCGTAGGGGTCGGCCACGCCGAGGAAGCAGATGCGCTTCGCGCCGCCGGCGGCCTGATTGACGTAGTAGTGAGCGGTGTTGGCGAACTGGACTTGGTAGGGCGCGCCGACGGCGAGCAGATGGCGCTGGCGGACCCAGTCGGCGTCCAGGGAGGCCGGGGAAGCGACGACGCCGTCCTGGTCGAGCAGGGGCAGCACCCCCTTGACCACACGCGTGCCCAGGATCTGGGCGAACAGGGTGACCTCGTTCTTGAGCTTCTGGTACTTGGCGATCGCCGTGTTGGGGTCGAAGCCGGTGTCCTCCTCGACCAGCTCGACCCTGTACTTGCCGGCGATCCCACCCCGCTCGTCGTTGAGCCACTCGAAGAACACCTCATTGCCGACGGTGAGGGGCTTGCCGATGACCGCCACCGGACCCTGGAGAGGAGTGAGCACGCCCAGCTTGAGGGTGCGGCCGTCGAAGCCGGGGGCGGGTGAGGGCTCGTCCCGGCCGCAGGCGACCAGGCCGGCAGCCGCGACGAGGCAAGCCAAGGCCACGGCGAGGGTGCGGGTGCCGCGGGTCACGGCCGGATTAGACCAGGATTGAACGCCGGGAGGTAACTCGGGTCCACACCCGGGAGCCGAGGGCGGCCAGGCCGCGGGGCTCGGCGACCACGAACACCACGATGAGCACGCCGAAGAGGAGCTGGTTGAGCTGGGCCACGGTGAGGCCGGCACCCGTCCCTTCGGCGACGAACGGGACGGCGGGGCTCACCTGCTCGACGACACGGGGCAGGCCGGTCACGAAGACCGCGCCCAGCACGGGGCCGAGAAGCGTGCCGGCTCCCCCGATCAGGACGATGGCCAGGTACTGGATGGAGAGCAGCAGGCTCCATTCGTCCGGGCTGACGTAGTGCTTGTACGAGCCGTAGAGGGCTCCGGCCGCCGCCGCCAGGGCGCCCGAGGCAGCGAACGCCCCGATCTTGGTGCGGACGGCGTCGACCCCGAGCACGGCGGCAGCCGCCTCGCCCGTCCGCACGGCAACCATGGCCCGCCCCGGCCTGCCTTGAACCACGTTGCGCAGCAGAAGGGCGGTCAAGGCGACGAGGCCCCACGACAGCCAGAACCAGGTCTGGTCGGGTGAGAACGGACCGATGTCGCCGAGATCCAACGGGCCCAGGCGGGGGGACGGGAGGTCGCTCCGCCCGGCGTGCCCGCCGGTGAGCGGGCGCCACGCCCGAAAGGCGTGCTGGGCGACGAAGACCAGGGCGAGGGTGACGACGGCCACGGTGTGGCCCTGGTAGCGGGCGGCAAGCCAGCCGGCGACCAGGCCGAGGAGGGCCCCGGCCGCCACCGCCGCCGCCAGCCACCCCGGGAAGGGGACGTCGAGGGAAGCGCCGAGCGCGGCGCAGGCGTACGCCCCCACCCCGAGGAAGGCGGCGTGGCCGAGCGAGATCACGCCGGTGTAGCCGACGAGGAGGTTGAGTCCCAGGGCACCGATGGCAGCGATGGCGGCCAGGTTGAGCACGGTGAGCCCGAAGTCGGACAGCCCGAGCGGAAGGACCAGATACGCGGCGCCGACAACGAAGGCGCCGGCGCGCCGGACGGTCACAGCCGCTGTACGTCCTTCGCCCCCAGCAGGCCCGCGGGGCGGATCGAGAGCAGCAGGAGCATGACGACGTAGGGCGCCACGAGGTGGACGTTGGCCCCGAGCCACGGGGCGTGCGTGGGCGCGTAGCCGGCGGTGAGGACCTCGATGACACCGATCACCAATCCGCCGGCGACCGCCCCACCCAGCGACCCGAACCCGCCCAGGACGACGGCGGGGAAGGCCCGCAGGGCCTGCTCGCTCAGCTCGGGTGTGGCCGAACCCGTGCCCGAGGCGAGGAGCACGCCGGCGACGGCGCCCACCACCGCAGCAAGGCCCCAGGCCAGGCGGGAAACGGTCTGCGGGCCGACCCCGGCGGCAACCGCCGACTCCAGGTCGGAGGCAGCTGCCCGCAGGGCCAGGCCGAGGCGGGCGTGGCGGAAGAACACGGACAGGCCGCCGACGACGGCCGCCGTGATCAGCACCGTGGCCACGTCCACCTGGGAGACGACGACCTCGCCCACGCGCACGCTGGCCGCCCCCCACGGGTCGCCCACGGCACGGGGGCGGAAGCCCCAGGCTGCGGTCACGAGCTGGTCGAGGACGATGGCCAGCCCGATCGTGGCCGTGATCACGGCGACCGCCGGCCGCCCCGACATGCGGCGCAGGACCAGCCGCTCCACGACCAGTCCGGTGCCGACGGCGCCGGCGGCGGCCACGGCGACGGCCAGCGGGAAGGAAAGCCCCCACGAGACGGCGGCGGAGGAGGCCAGGTAGCTGCCCACGAGCATCAGCGATCCCTGAGCGAAGTTCACGACGCCGGTGGCCTTGAACACGACCACGAACCCGAGGGCGATCAGGGCGTAGATGCCGCCGAGGGCGGCGCCCTTCACTACCAGCTGGGCGAGTTCGGTCACCGGACGCTCGGGGCCGGCCGCTGGGTCCGGTAGCGGGCCCCCAGGTAGGCGTCGATCACCCCCGGGTGGGCCGCCACCTCCTCCGGGCGGCCGGTGGCGACGACGCGGCCGGCGTCGAGCACCACCGCCCGGTGGGCGAGGAGGCCGCCGAGCACGGTCGGCAGGTCGTGGTCGACCAGCACGACGGCCGCACCCGCCTCGTCGCTCACCCGCCGGACGGCGGCGACCATGAGGGCCAGGTCCTCCGGACCGGCGCCGGCGAAGGGCTCGTCAAGCAGGAGCAGGCGGGGGTCCATGGCCAGGGCCCGTCCCAGCTCGACCCGCTTGCGAGTCCCGAGGGGCAGCGAGCCGGCTCGGACGTCCAGCTGTCCGCCCAGACCGAGCTCCTCGGCGATCACCCGGCAGCGCGCCTCGGCCGCCGCCTCCTCGTTCCGGGCTCGTTTCAGGCGAAGAGCCGTGCCGACCACCCCCGCCCGCCCGAACCGGTGACGGCCGAGGAGGAGGTTGGCGAGCACGTCCAGCTCGGGGACGACGGCCAGCCCCTGAAGGGTACGGGCCACCCCGAGCGATGCTCGCCCGGGGACGGGCACCCGGGCCACGTCCTGGCCGTCCACGCTGATCCGCCCGGTGGAGGGCCGCTCCACGCCGCTCACGCAGTTGAGGAGCGATGTCTTGCCCGCGCCGTTGGGACCGATCATCGCCATCCGTTCACCGGCGTCGACGGAGAAGCTGACGTCGGTAAGGGCGGTGACCCCGCCGAAGCGGAGCCCGAGCCCCTCGACCGAGAGTACGGGCGTCATGGGGCAGCGGTACGGACGTCAGCGGGCATGGGGGCGTCGAGCGCCACGACCTCGGCGCCGCACGCCCTGGCCATCACCCCGGCCTCGCCGTAGCCCGTGGCCCGGCGTTCGGCCAGAAGGACGCCCGTCCCGTTCCGAGCCGCGCTCGAGACCACCTCGGCCACCGTGTCCACCGCCACCGGGGCCAGCCCGAGGGCGGGGTCGTCGAGCAGGAGGAGCCGCGGCGAGCGCACGAGGGCCCGGCCGAGGACGAGCAGCTGCTGCTCACCACCGGAGAGGTACCCCGCCTCCGTGTCCCTCCGGCGGGCGAGCAGGGGGAGCTGGTCGAGCACCCGTTCGACGGCCGCTCGCACCTCGGCGCGCCTCCGCAGCACGAAAGCGCCGGCTCGCAGGTTCTCCTCCACCGTCAGGTCCCGGAACACGCGCCGGCCCTCGAGCACGCAGGCCACGCCCAGGCGGACGACCTTGGCCGCGGGGAGCGCGACCAACGACCGGCCGTCCAACGTCACCCGGCCTCTGGTGATTCGCCCGCCGTGGAGCGCGAGCAGGCCGGACACCGCCCGCAGGAGCGTGGTCTTGCCGGCGCCACTCCCTCCGGCGACCGCCACCACCGTCCCCGCCCCCACCGACAGGGTGACGCCGGACAGGGCGCGTGTCCGCCCATAAGCGACGGTGACGTCCTCGATCTCGAGGAGCGACGGGCGCGCCGAGGGGACCTCGGTCACCTCGCCATCGTCGCGCGCCAACCGCTCGCTCAGCGGCGGGCGCCCGACGCCTTCTTGACGGCCGCCTGCTTCGCCGTCTTGCCCGCCTTCTTCGGCCCCGGGGCGGAACGGGGCGGGGGTTCGAGCTCCCGGCGGAACAAGACCACCACCGCGAACCCACCGTGGACGGGCGACATCTGGAACGGCTCCCATCCCTGGTCGGCGATGGCGTTCAACTCGTCGTGGTCGAGATCGGAAAAGCCTTCCAGCCCCACCGGGAACACCGCAGTCCAGTACTCGAAGTTGGCCGGCACGCGCTGCCTTTCTCCGCCCGAGGTGCTCGGCCGGGCAGCATAGGCGCGTCGCCAGCCACCAGGAGCGGTGGCAAGCGGTTAGCACTCGGTATCATCGAGTGCCAGAAGGGAACGGTTGGCTCATATGCTCGACGAACGGAAGGCCGCCATCCTGAGGGCTGTTGTCGAGGAGTACATCGCGACCGCCCAGCCGGTGGGATCGTCCTCCGTCGTGCGAGCCACTCACCTGGCCGTCTCGCCCGCCACCGTGCGCAACGAGATGGCGGTGCTGGAGCGCGAGGGTTTCCTCGACCACCCCCACACCAGCGCCGGCCGCATCCCCACCGACAAGGGCTACCGGTTCTTCGTGGACCACCTCAACCCCGCCCTGTCCGGTCCCCAGCGTCAACAGGTGCAGGAGTTCTTCGCCAAGGCCCACGGGGAGCTGGAGCAGATGCTCCACGACACCACACGCCTCCTCACCGACCTGACCCACTACGCCGCCCTCGTCATGCCGCCGGCTCGCGAAGCGGAGACCATCCGGTCGGCCCAGCTGGTGAGCCTGGGCGGGACGACGGCGCTGGCCGTCGCCGTGCTGGCCGACGGCACGATCGAGAAGGCGACGCTCGATGTCGAGCCCGGGACGGGCGAGGAGCGGCTGTCCGCCGCCGGTGCCTGCCTCGCCGCCGGCCTGACCGGCAAGCTCCTCGACGCCGCCACCTCCCTGCCCTCGACCGGCGACCCGGCCACGGACCGCTTGGCCAAGGACGCGCTGGAGGCCCTGGTGAAGGCGGGCGCGGCCGAGCCGGACCAGCTCTTCGTCGGCGGCGCGGCGCAGATGGCCACTACCTTCGACGCCATCGAGACCGTCCGGCGCGTGCTCGCCATGCTCGAGCAGCAGTACGTGCTGGTGAGCCTCCTCCGCCACGCCATCCACGACGACCAGCTGAGCGTGTCAATCGGCACCGAGCACGGGGTGGAGCCGCTGGCCCAGTGCTCGCTGGTGGTGGCCCCTTACCTGTACGAGGGCTCCCATATGGGGACGATCGGCGTGCTCGGGCCCACCCGCATGAACTACCCGCAGGCCATCGGCGCCGTGGGCGTGGTGAGCCAGCGGCTGAGTCGCGCCCTGCGGGGCGAGGGGCAGTGACGCGGGTGAACCGCTGATCCATGGCCAACCCTGACGACTTCTACGAGCTGCTCGGCGTCAGCCGCTCCGCCAACGAGGAGGAGCTGAAGCGGGCGTACCGCGCTCGTGCCCGCGAGCTCCATCCCGACACCAACCCCGACCCCGAGGCCGAGGAACGGTTCAAGAGGATCACCGTCGCCTACGAGACGCTGCGCGACCCGGAGAAGCGCCGCCGGTACGACATGTTCGGGCCCGACGGGCTCCGGGGAGCGGGCGCGGGAGCAGGGGGCTTCGGGGGCGACCCCTTCGCCGGGCTTGGCGACCTGTTCGAGTCCTTCTTCGGCTCCAGCCCGTTCGGTGGCGGCCGCGGCGGTGCACGCCGGCGCACCGGCCCCCCGCAGGGCCCAGATATCGAGGTGGTCCTCGAGCTCGGCTTCCGGGAGGCCATCTTCGGCGGCAAGCACGAAGTCAAGGCGCGCCTCCCCGTCCCCTGCGACGTCTGTCAGGCCACGGGAGCCAAGCCGGGCACGACTCCGCAGACGTGCGGCACCTGCGGTGGATCGGGCGAGGTGCGCCAGGTCCGCCAGTCGATCCTGGGTCAGATGGTCA
>JALZEC010000285.1 GCA_030862235.1 Actinomycetota bacterium
TGTTCGCCGGGGGCGAGCGTGACGCGCGCCACGGCAAAGGACGGCCTGTGACGAACCTCGACGTTCACTCAAGCGACGATACCGGCTTGGGCGAGTTGTGCTCGTGATTAGCGGAGCTCGCCGGGCAGCCATGAGCGAAGGTCACTCACGTAGCCCTCGAGCTTCGCTCGGCTCCGGCTGAAGAACCAGGGCCCCATTGTCGCGTCGAGCGCGATCATCTCGCCGTCACGCAGGAGGGCGTGAACGGCCTTGCCGTAGGGCATCATCGCCGGCGAGCCGATGCGGAAGTCTTCGACTTCGCTCCAAGTGAACTGCTTCGTGCGGAAGTAGTTCCTAACCCGAAGGCCTGAGTCGTCGGCAATAACTGCGAGATTGGCCATCCGGAATATCAGCGTCCCGCCGAAAACGAGCATCAGCAGCGGGATCAGGACGACACCTGAGTCGGCTGTGAAGAGCGCCGACACCACGAAGCCGCACCACACGATGCCGAAGATCAGAATGTAGATGCGGAACCCGTACGGCAGCCTGATCTCAAGCCGCCTACCGCTCGGAGCGCCCATACCTCGAGTATCGGCGACACGCCCGACCGGCTGAAGACGAGCTCGCACGGTTCGAGACGCCTGGGTCTCGGCGGCAGCTCCCGATGGCGGCGCCGAGACGTGCCGCGCTACCTATACCGGTTCTATGTGCGCCGCCAGCTCATTACCGACCCGCCGCAGGTTCTCACTCACCTGCTCGAGTACCACCCGGGTCTCGGGAGGGGCGGTGACGGCCTCTGCAAACGAAGCCGTCTCCGTCAGCCGTTCCCAGAACCGGACCCAGGCGGCGCGCCGGTGGGGGATCAGAAAGTTCGACCGATAGGCCAGCTGGAAGCTCGCTCCCGCCGTGGCACCCGGATGTTCCGGCCCTACCGGCATGCCGGCGAGGAGCAGACCAAGCGGCTTGATCGCGCCGAACATGAGCCAGACGCTGGCGTGGGCGAGCGTCTGGAGCTGCTCGTCGGTTTCGTGCCCGAACGCGAAGTAGCGCATGATCATCTGCAGCACCAGGTCGTAGGTCACGTTGAAGAGGTCGGAAACTGCTGCCGTGACCCTGTCGGTGATCAGAACGTCAGGTGCAATTCCCTCCACGCCCCGAACCACGGCCGCCGTCACTGGGTGGGCGGGCTCGAAGTGCGGGTCTTGCGACCGAAGGTCGAGGTACTCCTCGAGCACGCCAAGGAACCGGCCATAGTGGGCCGAACGCCAGTCGCCCCTCGCCCCCTCCCCCTGTTCGACGATGCGATCGATGACGCGGCTCGCGGTGGCAACGTCGGCGATGGGCACGAGGTCGGGCCACCGGAACGTCGCCGGGGTCGCTTGTGCTCTCGGTGGGCCGATGAACAGCCGCTGCTCGCCGTACTTGACACCGAGGTTCTCCAGCCCCGCCTGGATGGACCGGTAGAGGTGGCTGACGGTGGCGAACTCCTGCGGAGCGGGAAGCAGGTCGGTGGCCGCCATCGGAGGGAGAGGCGGTCCCGCCTGGTCGAACCCCTCGGCGTCCTCCATCTCCATGCCCTCGGGGCGCTCCAGGTACACGAAGTGTCGGAGCGCCCGTTCGCCGAACGGGAGCAACGCCAGCTGCACGCCGGCGGGGTAGCCGGCCACACGCCCCGACAGGTGCGGGCGACTGACGTACGGAGACGAGCCGACTGCGGTGAGCAGGTTGTTGACCAGCGCCCAGTGGAGCATCTCGTCTTTGGCAACGCCGAGAATCATGCTTCGCCATCGTTCGGCCGCCTCGAGCTGGGACGGAGTGACGCCCGGCCCCGCGTCCTGCTTCAGACTGAAGGCGGCATAGAGGTACTCACACATGAGGCCGTGCTCGAGCTCCGCCGCCAGGCACAGCAGGTACGTCAGCTCCTTGCGGTTCTCGATGACGATCGGTGCTTCTGTTGCCACCGCTATACGCCTCCAAGCCCGGTCGTTCGAGCGGTCAGCAGTTCTCCGCCGGCGCCCGCTTCAGCATTGCCGAGCCGCGCTGGTGGGGCACGCCGAACAGCCGGCCAATCTGCAACATCGGTTGCGTAACTTACTTCCTGTCAGCGGTAGGCTTTTATCCGGGCGTGCCCTTGATTAGGCATAGCGAGGGACGATGGTGCTGGGGACGGTCGGGGCGCGATCACCTGCTCAGGAGGCTGGGAGACAGCAGGCAGTGCGCGAGTGATGAGCATCGACGCGTCGAGCCTGGACGCAACCGGCGCTGGATCCGGCGCGGCCCCAGAGGCGCTCCCCGGTCTCGCTCCCTATGTGGCAGCGGCGGGCGCTCGCCTTCTGGCGGCCAATCCTTCTCGGACAGGAGCTGGCGAGGAGGTCGTGCCGGGCGCTCTGCTGGTCGCCGACATCTCCGGCTTCACCCCCTTGGCCGAAGGACTGGCGCGGCACGGAGCGGAGGGCGCCGAAGAGCTGTTCCGGATCCTCAACGGAGTCTTCGGCCGGATCGCCGAGGTCGTCCGCCACCACGGTGGGGAGATTGTCGGCTTCGCCGGCGATGCCGTGATCGCCCTGTGGACCGCTTCCGAAGACCGGCTTGCCGCGGCCACTCGGGCAGCGGCGGCGTGCGGGATCGCGGCGTGCGTTGAGGTCGGCGCGTACCCAGCGCCCGAACCCGGGCGGTTGTCGCTCCGCGCTGGGGTCGGGGCCGGTGAGGTCCGGTTGTCTCTCGTGGGAGGGGTCGACGGACGATGGCTCTTCCTCGCGCTGGGGCCGGCCTTGACCCAGGTGCGGGGCGCGCTGCGTCGAGCGCGTGCCGGCGAAGTCGTGATGTCAGGCGAAGCATGGTCACTCGACCACTTCGTGGGAAAGCAGTTGGAGAATGGGCTCTGGCGGGTGGGGGCCGTCCCCGATGCGGGATCGTTCTCGCCCCCGCCTCCTCCTCCAGCCCCCGCCGAGGACGTCCTGCTCCAGGCGCTCGCACCCCAGGCCATCCTTGCCCGCCTCGGGATGGTCGGGGACCCCTGGTGGGCCGAGTTGCGCCAGGTGAGCTGCGTCTTCGTCGGCCTCGTGAGCGACGAGTCGCCCTCGCTCGAGGCCCTGGATGCCTTCGCCCAAGCCCTTCAGACCACGGCGGCTCGCTACGAGGCCACTCTCAAGGAAGTGAGCGCCGACGACAAGGGGGTGGTCGGGATCCTCGTGTTCGGGCTGGCACCGTTGGCCCACCAGGACGACGCCCGTCGTGCAGTCCTGGCCGCCCTTGACGTCCGTTCCCGGCTGGCGGCCGTGAACCACGCGTGCGGCGTCGGCCTCGCAACCGGCAGAGCCTTCTGCGGGTCCATCGAGACGTCGACCCGCAGTGACTACGCCGTCATCGGCGATCCCATGAATCTCGCCGCCCGCCTGATGCAGGCGGCCAAAGACGGCGTCCTCTGCGACGACAGGACCCAGAAGGTCGCCCGCCACATCCAGTACGAGCGACGGTCGGTGATCCCGGCGAAGGGCAAGGCGGAACCGGTGGTCGTCTGGGCTCCACTGGGGGCCGAGGAGGCCGAACCCGAGCTGGCGCCGCTGGTGGGGAGGGAACGTGAGCTGGCCCGGCTCGCCGCCCGGCTGGATGCGCTCGCCACGGGCAGGGCGGGACTCCTGGTGGTCGAGGGCGAAGCCGGCATCGGCAAGTCGCGGCTCGTGAGGGAGATCGTGACGCTGGCCGAGGCACGGGGCATCGTCGCCGTGGTCGGCGCCGCCGACCCCATCGACCGCGGTTCCCCCTATCACCCCTGGCGTCTGGCCCTGGGGAACCTCTGCGGCCCGAAGCTGCTCGCCGACGCCGACGCCCTGCGCGCCTGGGTCAAGGAACGGCTGCCGACTGAGCGCGACGCCGAGCTCCTGCCGCTGCTCGAGACCGTCCTCCCCCTTGGCCTCGAGCACAACGCCACGACCAGTCAGATGAGCGGCACGGCCCGCGCCGAGAACACCAACGCGCTCGTGCTTCGCCTCCTCGCCGCGGTCGAGGCTGAGGGTTCACCTCTCGTCGTCGTGCTCGATGATGCCCAGTGGCTGGACTCGGCGTCGTGGGTGCTCGCGGAACAGGTCGCCCGCGACTCGCGGGTGCTGGTAGTCGTGTGCAAGCGGCCGTGGGAAGATGCCGACCCGCCACCCGACGCGTCCTTCATTGACGA
>JALZEC010000311.1 GCA_030862235.1 Actinomycetota bacterium
GGCACCGGTGGTCATGGCTCCAACCCGAGAATGGGGGGCACTCGGAACCGCCCCGACTCGGCCGCCGGGGCCTGGTCCAGTACCTCCTCCCGGTTCAGGCTCGGACGCACCTCGTCAGGGCGAAGGACGTTCTCCAGCGGCAACGGGTGCGCCGTCGGCGGGACCCCGGACGTGTCCAGGGCCTCGATGTCCGCCGCGTGACCGAGGACCGCGGCCAGCTGCTCGGTGTACCGGTCGACCTCGTCCTCGGTCAGGTCCAACCGAGCCAGACGGGCCACGTGGAGGACGTCATCACGGGAGAGCCGGCGAGCCATGCCAGAGCGAGCGTAGGCGAGGGCGTCCGGGACGGCCGCCCGGTTTTCCGCCGCGCTCAGGGGGCGGCGACCTTGCGGGCGAACTCCACCGTTCGCGCCTCGACCTCGGCCTTGTCGTGGTCGAGGGGCGCCAGGTGGTAGCTGCGGTCGAACCACACCCGTTCCACCGGACCGGAGACGCGTTGGGCGAGGACGTCGCTGGACCCGGGCGGGACGACGTGGTCGACACGGCTCGTCATGATCAACACTGGGCACGTGATGGCAGCCAGCCGGGGAAGCAGGTCGTCGAGCCCTCGGCACAGCGAGAGCAGGGCGCCCAGGGGAAGCTCGTCGTAGCCCTCTTCCTGGGCGTCGGGGTCGGCCAGGTCGCCCCTGATCCCAGGGGCTCGGGGGAACCCGGCGGCGATCACACCCCTCACCGCCTCCCGGAAGGACTCGGCGGGAGGGTCGACGAACGGGTTGACGGCGACCAGGCCGCCAACCTGGGGTCGCTCGGCCGCCAAGCGGCAGGCCAGCGCACCTCCCATCGACAGGCCGACGACGACCACCCTCTCGCACCCGGCCACGAGCCGGCCGTACGCCTGCTCGGCGCTCGCCAGCCAGTCGTCCCACCCGGTCCACTCGAGGTCCTCGAGCGTGGTGCCGTGGCCGGCCAGGACGGGAACCTCGACCTGGAACCCGGCAGCGGCCAGGGCCGAGGGGAGGCTGCCGAGCGACTGGGGCGAGCCGGTCAGCCCGTGCAGCAGCAGCGCGCCGGCCGGAGGCCGCCGCTCAGCGCTCAACTGTCCGGCTGGCCCGGCTGGACATCACCTGGAAGGCGAGGGTGGCGGCGGTGACCCCGGCCACCGCCTCGTCCAAGGCGACGAGCGTGACGGGCACCCCGTAGTCGGCCAGCCCGTCGAGCACCCGCTGGCGCGTGCCGTCGTCCTCGACGCTCTCCGCCACGAGGCCGATGGACGCCGCTTGCCCGTACTCCCCCCGGTACCCGTAGGGCTCGGGCACGATCCGTCCCCACAGATCCACCTCGCCGATGACGAGACCGCCAGGGGCCACACACAGGCCGTGCTGGCGCAGGGTCTCGAGGTCGCGGGCACCGGATATGCCGCAGCTGCACGAGACGGCGGGCGCCGGGTGGCCGCCCCCCAGGCAGGAGGCGTGCAGGGGCCGGTCCACCGGCCATTCGACGTGCTTCTGGGCCACCGACCGCAAGCGCCGCCGCGGGGAGACCTGCCAGTACCGCCACGCCCGGACGGGCGCGGCCGCGGGAACGTCCTCGCCGTCGCTCACGTCCGGCGAGGGAGGATCAGCTGGTGCTCTCCTCGGCCGCCCGCTGCATGGCGTTCCACTGCCCGGTCTCGGGGAACAGCGGGTCGAAGTTGCAGGTGTTGTCCGGGTCCTCCGGCACCCACAGATGCGACGCCGCCTCGTAGCACGCCTGGTGCAGGGTCAGGGCGGTCGGACACGTCGCGCCCTGAGCGGTCAGCTCCGTGTTGTACGCCTCCGCCGGCGACACCGTCTGGCCGCAGACGTCGCAGGTGGGCAGGAGTCCGAAATCCCGTACCGGCTGTGTCATGCGGTCAAGTCTACGACCCGGTGACCTATAGGGTGACCGGCCGATGAGCGCGTACCCCTTCCTGTCCGACGAGTGGGTTGCCGAAGCTCGGCGCATTCGTGCCGAGCACGCCGGCGAGGGGATCACCGTGCCCACCGTCGTCCGGATGAATCAGGTCATCACCGAGGTGCCCTTCGGGGAGGGCACGGTGCAGGCCAACCTCGACACGAGCTCGGGCGAGCTGGTGATGGAGCTCGGGCACCTCGAGAGCCCGGACGTCACGGTCACCCTCGATTACGAGACGGCCAAGGCCATCTTCGTGGAGGGCACGGCCCAGGCCGGCATGCAGGCCTTCATGGCGGGCAAGGTGCGCGTCGACGGCGACCTGGCCAAGCTCATCGCCGCCCTCCAGCAGGTGAACCCGACCGCTTTCCAAGCGTCGGAGATCCAGCGGCGGATCCAGGAGATCACGGCCTGAAACCAGCGAGTGCCGAAGGCCGGCGCGGGGCTCAGATCAGGTAGATGTTGACCGCGGTGCCCGACTTCACCTTTGAGCCGGCGTCGGGACTGCTGAGCACGACCCGGCCCCCGTTCGGGCCGTAGACGTTCCCCAGCTTGAGCCCGGCCGCCTCCAGGGCGGCCTGGGCCTGGGACTCGCTCCTGCCCAGCAGGCTGGGCACCTCGGGCTGGCCCTTGGAGATCACGACCTCGACGGTGGCGCCCTTGGCGATGCTCGTGCCCCAGGGGGGGCGGGTGCCGATGGCCTTGTCCTTGGCCACCTCGTCGTCGTAGCGCTCGGCTCGCTGGGCGACCAGGCCCACCTCCTCGAGCGCCTTCTTGGCCTGGTCGAAGGACATGCCCGCGACCATCGGGATCGGCCGCGGCGGCGGCCCCCGCGACACGACGAGGTTGACCGCGCCGCCCTTGGGGTGCTTCACGCCCTTGGGCGACCAGTCGAGGACCAGTCCCTCCTCGGCCGTCTCGCTGTACTCCCGGGTGACGCTGCCCAGCGTCAGACCGGCGCCGGTGAGCTTCTCCTCGGCCTCGTCCTGGAAGAGGTTGGTGAGGTCGGGGACGTCGACCGGCGTGGGGCCGAGCGAGACGGTCAACCGCACGAGCTTGCCCTCCTTGAGGGCCACGTCCGGTTTCGGGACCTGGTCCACCACCTGGCCCTGCTGGGTGCCGTCGACGAAGCGCTTCTCGGTACGGACGGTGAACCCGAGGTCCTTCAGGGCGTCGAGCGCCTGGGACTCGCCGCGGTTCATCACGTTGGGCACCGGGTGAGTTGGGATCTGGGCTTGGACGAAGGCGATGGCGCTGGCGACCACGAACACGACGGAGAGCACCGAGAGAGCGACGACCTTGGGCCACCGCCGCTTCCGCCCACGCTCGCCGGCGGCCGCTGGCTCGAAGGGGGCCGGCGGCGACACAGGGGACGGCATGGCGACCGTCGGGTCGGCCACGGGCACCATCTCCCGCGGCGGCTTCCCCCCATCGGGCAGGGTTGGATCTTCCGAGACGGCGGCCACACCCATCTCGGTGGGGTCGGAGTCGACGATCACCTGGGTCTCGTCGAAGACGGCGAGACCGGGCAAGGGGAGCTTCTCGGGCGCCGGCAGCTTGAGGGCGATGGCCTGGAGCGCGGCGCCCAACGCCATGGCGTCGGGACGGTTGGCCGCATCGGGCTGTCCCGCCCGAGCGAGGACGGGCACCATCGGACCCAGCTCTTCAGGCACCTCGAGCGGTCGTTCGAGTCGGCTGAGGATGGTGCCGACGGTGGTATCGGCGGCGAAGGGAACGCGCCCGGTGACGGCTTCGACGAGCACGACGGCCAGCGAGTACACGTCGCTCTTGCCGTCGAGGGGGACGCCCCGCACCTGCTCTGGGGCGGCGTAGCGGGCGGTGCCCAGGACGGCGCCGGTCGGTTCCGTCCAGGCCGCTTCGGCCAGGGCTCGAGCCAATCCGAAGTCGGCGATGCGCAGCCGGCCCTCGTCGTCGAACAGCAGGTTGGCCGGCTTGATGTCCCGGTGGACGAGGCCGCGCCGGTGGGCGTAGTCGAGGCCCCGCGCCGCCTCCAGGCCGACCTCCAAGGCCTGCGACAAGCTGAGCCGGTGGCCGCGGTCGAGCATCGCCCGCAAGCTCCCACCACCGAGGAACTCGGTGACGATGAACGGCCCGTCCTCCTCCTCGCCCCAGTCGTAGACGGCAAGCACGTGGGGGTGGTTCAGGGCGGCGGCGGCGCGCGCCTCGGCCCGGAACCGCTTCAGGAAGGCGGCGTCGCCGGCCAGCGCCGGGTGGAGGACCTTGACCGCCACGCGCCGGGCGAGCCGCACGTCGTCGGCCAGGAAGACGTGCGCCGAAGCCCCCGTCCCGATGGGCGCCACGAGCCGGTAGCGGCTGCCCAGGACGCGGCCGATGTGGTCCGCGATGCGCGTGGAAGCCACAAGCGGAGGCTACCGTGCTCGCCTTCAACAGACGTGGCATCCCGGCGCGCCTCACCGTCCCCCTTGCCGGGGGGATGATGGGGGCGACATGCGCGAACAGCTGAAGCGACTTCTCCAGGGCCTGATCGCGGTCGCCGCCATCGGCGGGATCGTCTACACGTTCTCAGGAGAGACCGGCGACGACAACCCCAAGCTCCCGGCGGCGATCGAGGCGGTCTCGCCCTCAGGGGGCAACCTCGACCTGCGCCAGACGACCGTCTCGGCCGACCTGGCCCCGGGCTACACCGGCTATCTCACGTGGGACGGCATCGAGGTCCCCGAGGACGACCTCCAACGGGTCGACGCCCTCAACTCGGTCACCCTCCGTCCGCAGCCGGAAAGCGACTATCTCACCCTCGAGCCCGGCCCCCACTGCGCCGGGGTCGTGTACTGGCGAATCGGGCAGTCGCCGGAGGACGGGCAGTCGTACCGCTGGTGCTTCCGGTTGCACTGACGGTCAGCCGCACGGCCTGCGTGACCCGAACGCAATGACGGCCCTCGTGACCCGGATGCAATGAATACTGATTGCCTCTTCTGCCGCATCCTCTCGGGGGACTTGCAGGCCGAGGTCGTGCTGGACGAGCCGCACGCGGTTGCCTTCCTCGACTACCGGCCGGTCTTCCCCGGCCACTGCCTGCTCGTTCCCCGGGTGCACCGCGAGACGCTGACCGACCTGCCCGAGGCCGAGATCGGCCCCCTCTTCGCCACCGCCCAGCGGCTCGCCCGGGCCGTGGAAGCGGGCATGGGGGCGCACGGGACGTTCGTCGCCATGAACAACCGGGTGAGCCAGAGCGTCCCGCACCTGCACGTGCACGTCGTCCCCCGTAAGCGGAAGGACGGGCTGCGCGGCTTCTTCTGGCCGCGCCAGAAGTACCCGGGTGAGGCGGAGATGAAGGCGGTGGCCGAGCGGATCCGGAAGGCCCTCTCAGCGTGACGTGATTGCCTAGCCGGAGGCGTGCTCGAACCGCTGGTTCAGGTCCCACTTCCACTCGTCGGCGAGGGGTTCAAGGGCGAGGAGGTCCTCCAGCTCGTCGCGGCTCATCCCCTGGCGGCGAGCCTCGTGCACGTCCCGCACCGTCACTCCCGCCGGATGGCGCTCGGCTACCACCACCGGACCGGTTACCGGCACTCGGCCCGGCTCGAGCACGCGGAGGTACCAGCCGGTTCGACCGGTCTCCCGCAGGCGGGGACCGACCTTGCCGCTCCCCCGGTAGAGGGCGAGCTTGTAGCAGGGCCAGCGGGGCTGGCAGACCTCGAGCATGGCCTCCCCCCAGCGCCAGCGGTCGCCGATGCGCACGTCGTCCTCTCTCCACCCGGCGACGGTCAGGTTCTCGCCGAAGGCAGCCGGGCCGAGATCCTGACCCAGCTCCTCGCTCCACGCGGGAAGGTGCTCGGACGGGTAGGCGTAGACCGCCTTGTCCGCCCCGCCGTGCACCTCGAGGTCGGCCTGCCCGTCCCCCTCCAGGTTCAGGCGGCCCAACGCCAGCGTGTCCGCGGCAACCGGCTTCTTGGCGATGCCACTGATCACCGGCCGGCCCCGGTGGTAGCCGAGGAACGCCGGGCGGGCGACGTTGACCGACAGGAGGCGAACCTCGGTCACGGCTCCCCGCCCTCGAGCAGGCGCACGAAGGCGTCCTCGTCGATCACGGGGACAGCGAGCTCGGCCGCCTTGGTGATCTTGGCTGCCCCTGGCTCGGCGCCAGCCACGAGATAGTCCGTCTTCTTGGACACGCTGCCCGGCGAGGATCCGCCCCGGGCCTTGATGGCGTCGATGGCCGCCTCTCGGGACATGGCCGAGAGCGTGCCGGTGACGACGATGACCTTGCCGGCCAGGGTCTGCGGCCCGTCGGGACCTAGGGGCCCGGCGAAGTTCACCCCCGCCCGCCGGAGCTTCTCCACCACCTCGCGGTTCCGCTCGAGGGCGAAGAAGGCGGCCACGCTGTGGGCGATCTTGGGGCCCACGCCGGCGACCGCGGCCAGCTCCTCCTCCGGGGCGGCGAGGATCTTGTCGAGGTGGCCGAAGGCGTCGGCCAGCAGCTCGGCGCCCCGCCCGCCGAGCATGCGGATGCCGAGGCCGAACAGGAGGTTGGGGAGCGGCCGCTCCTTCGACCGTTCGATGGCGGTCAGGAGGTTGTGGACCGACAGGTCGGCGAATCCCTCCAGCCCGGCCAGGTCGACCTCGGTCAGGGAGTAGATGTCGCCCACGTCGCGCAGGAGGCCGGCGTCCACGAACTGGACCACCCGTTTCTCGCCCAGCCCCTCGATGTCCATCGCCCCCCGGCTGGCGAAATGCACGAGGCGCTGCACCCGCTGGCCAGGACAGTCGGCGTTGGTGCAGAACGTGTCGCTCTCCCCCGGCGTCCGCACGAGGGGGCCGCCGCACACCGGGCAGATGTCGGGGAAGTGCCACTCGGGTAGGTCAGGGGGGCGCTTCGAGAGCACCGGCCCGACGACCTCGGGGATGACGTCCCCCGCCTTGCGGACGAACACGGTGTCGCCCGGCCTCACGTCCTTTAGGCGCACCTGGTCCTCGTTGTGGAGGGTGGCCAGGCGCACGGTCGACCCGCTGACCCGCACCGCCTCCAGCTGGGCGAACGGCGTGGCTTTCCCGGTGCGGCCGATGGACACCATGATGTCGTTGAGGAGGGTGGTGGCCTCCTCGGGCGGGAACTTGTAGGCGATCGCCCACCGGGGGGACTTCGACGTGCTCCCCAGCTCGGCCCGCTGGGCCAGGTCGTCCACCTTCACCACCACGCCGTCGATCTCGTAGTCGAGGTCGCGTCGGTGCTCCTGCCAGTAGCGGGCGTAGTCGTCGACCTCCTGGAGCGTCGCTTTGCGCCCGATCTCGGGGTTCACCGGGACCCCTGCCCTCGTCAGGAACTCGAGGGTCTCGGAGTGGCGGCGGAACTGCGGCCCGCCTTCCACGTGCCCCAGCTGATAGGCGAAGAACCGCAGGTCCCGGCTGGCCGTGACCTTCGGGTCCTTCTGGCGGAGAGAGCCGGCGCCGGCGTTGCGGGGGTTGGCGAACAGCCGCCCGCCAGTCTCCATCTGCCGCCGGTTCAGCTCCTCGAAGGCGGGGATGGGGAAGTAGACCTCGCCCCGCACCTCCATCAGCCTGGGCCGCGGGCCGGCATCGGGCGAGAGCCGGTCGGGGACGTCGGCGATGGTGCGGACGTTGGCCGTGACGTCGTCACCTTCCACGCCGTTGCCCCTGGTCGCCGCCCGGACGAACCGGCCGTCGTCGTAGAGGAGGGACATGGCGATACCGTCGATCTTCAGCTCGCACACATAGTCCACGTCGCCCGAGATGTAGCGCTCCATGCGGGCGCCCCACGCGGTCAGCTCCTCGAAGCTGACCACGTTGTCGAGCGACATCATCGGGGTCAGGTGGCGGACGGTCGGGAATGCCCCCGACGGCGCCTCCCCGACCCGCTGGGTGGGCGAGTCGGCCGTCCGCAGCTCGGGGTGGGCCTCCTCCAGCGCCCGCAGCTCCCGGACCAGCTCGTCGTACTCGGTGTCGGAGATCTCCGGGTCGTCGAGCCGGTAGTAGCGGTCGTTGTGGTACTCGATGGCCTGGCGCAGCTCGGCGGCGCGGGCGCGGGCGACGGGGTCGGGCGAGGCAGGGGCGGCCACTGATTGAAGTTACCGCCAGGGGTGGATTTCCGGCGCCAACACGCTTGTCGAGCCAAACCGCCCACGGCCTGGTGTGGACGCCGGAAAACGGGGCCGGACCTAGGGTTCAGGCGTGGCCAAGGGGACCAAGGACGGGCTGACGCAGGCGGTGAACACCGTGACGAGCAAGCCGGTGTTCAAGTGGGTCGTCCGCCTGTTCTGGCTGGGACTGCCGTTCACCGCCGGCCCTGTCCTGGGGGCGGCCCTGGACGACGCCAGCCGATCGGTGCAGCTCGTGGCGTCCATCGGCCTCTGGGCGGGATGGGGGGTCGGCGTCGCCGTCACGTTCGTGGCCATGCCCGTCTCGCTCACCGCCCTGCGGGTCCTCGCCCCCGCCGCCCTCGCCGCCACCGTGGTCGCGGCGGTCGCCGGACACCCCTCGGCGCTGGCCTTGACGTGGAGCTTCACCGCGGCGGGATGGATCTTCCATCCTGCCTGGGGTGCGACGTGCGTCAACGGCCCCGCCTATCCGAACGAGCGCCGGTTCCTGCTCCGGTGCCCGGGCGCGCTCCTGTTCGGGCCGCTGGCCCTGGCCTGGGCGGTGGCGGTGTGCGGGGTGGCCGCCGGCCCCCTCCTCCTGGCTGCCCGGCAGTGGGTCGTCGGTGCCCTGCTAACCGCCGTCGGCATCCCGCTGGCCGCGGTGTTCCTCCGGGGCATGCACGACCTGTCCCGCCGCTGGGCGGTCATGGTCCCGGCCGGCCTGGTGCTGCACGACCCCATCACCGTCGTCGACCCCGTCCTCCTGCGACGGCAGTCGGTCGCCAGGCTGGGGCCTGCCCTGGAGGGGACCACCGCCCTCGACCTGACCCAGAAGGCCCCCGGGCTGGCCCTGGAGGTGGGTCTCAGCGAGGAGGTGGCGCTGGCCCTCGTGCGACCCGGGCGCCGGCTGGGCGAGGTGACCAAGGCGACGGCGATCCTCCTGACGCCGACCGCGCCGGGCGCGCTCCTCGAAGAGGCAGGGCGGCGGCGGTTCCCGGTGGGCTGACCGGGGCCAGTTCAGACCTTCAGGAGGATGGTCGCCCCGGGACCCTGAGGGCTGGCCCGGAGGTTGGCGTAGACGGGATCGACCTCCGGCGGCACGTCGAAGACGAACACTGCCTGCAGCTCGTTCGACGGGTTGATGATCGTGGACACCGGGTCCCGCCCGAGGTTCGCAGGGTGGGCGGCGGTGGCTCGTTCGTCGATGGCGTACCGCCGGCTCTGGCCATCGATGAGGGTCTGCATCGGACCCACCAGGCGGACGGGTGCCCGGCCCACGTTGCGCACGGTGACGGCAAGCAGGCAGTAGTGACCCTGCGCTCGGCGGAGGCCGGCGCCGCTGCCGATCTCGGTGCCGCCACACTCGAAGCTCGTCGCCGTGAACGCCGCGCCCCCGTCCAGCGCCTCCTCCCCCATCACCGCCAGGCGGGCAGGACCTTCGGCGGCCGACGCCGCCGCGTCCGGAACCGGTGGCTCCACCTGACTCTCGGAGGCCGGCCCATCTGAGAACAGGCGAGGCAGGCCGATCACGGCCGCCAGGACGACGCCCACGACCAGCGGCACGACCCACGGGCGACCCCGGGGCCGGGCCGCTTCCCGTCCCCCGTCCTGCCCGCAGCCTGGGCACTTGAGGCCGACCGGCGTGCGGACGAAGCACTGCGGGCAGATGGGCGAGGCGCACTGGGTGCAGGTGAGGCGCGTGGGCGCCTTGTCCTGCTCACATGTCAGCTCGCCGCTCACCGCCGCTCCCCTTCGCCCGTCTCCGGGCTTCCTGCCTAGCAGGTGCGCGACATGGGCGAAAGTGAAATAGCAGGGCTGCTACCGGGCGATCCCGCCCCCGAGGACCTCGTCGCCGCGGTACAGCACGACGCTCTGGCCGGGGGCAACGCGGCGGTGGCGGCCCTCGAAGACCACGCTTTCCCCCGAGAGTCGGGCGGGGACGGGCGCGGCGTGGGCGCTGCACTGCACCTCCACCATGCCCTCCACCGGGACACTGGTCCAGCTCATGGACTCGAGATCCACCCGGTCGGTGAGGAGGTCCTCGGCGCTGCCCGTCACCACGGTCGCAGTGGCCGGGTCGACGGAGAGGGCGAAGCGACGTTCGCCACCCCCGGTCCCCAGGCCTCGCCGCTGGCCGACGGTGACCAGCTCGACGGCATCGACCCGGCCGACGGGGCGGCCCTCGAGGTCCACGACCCGGCCCGGGTGCAATGGGATCTGAGACTGGAGAAACGCGTGCCGGCCTCCCGCGGTGCTGACGAAGCAGACGTCCTGGCTGTCCGGCTTGGCGGCGGTGCGGAGGCCGAGGGCCCGCGCCTTGGCCCGCACCTGGGCCTTGGTCAGCTCCCCTACGGGGAAGTGGCAGCGGCCCAGCTCGTCCTGCCCGAGCACGTACAAGACGTAGGACTGGTCCTTGTCGCGGTCGGCGCCGCGCAGGAGGCGGCACCCCTGGTCATCCCGCCTGACCCGGGCGTGGTGGCCCGTCGCCACACCGTCGAACCCCAGCTGCCGAGCCCGTCGGAGGAGCCGGCCGAACTTGAGGTGGCGGTTGCACTCGATGCACGGGTTGGGCGTGCGTCCGGCCGCATGGGCGGCGGCGTAGGGCGCGACCACCCGGGCCTCGAACTCCTCGGTGAAGCCGAAGACCCAGTGGTCGATCCCGAGCTGCTGGGCGACGCGGCGGGCGTCCTCGATCTCGGCCACCGAACAGCAGCCGCCCTCGCCCGGGTTGTCCCACAGCTTGAGCGTGACTCCCACAACGTCGTGGCCCTGCTCGAGGAGCAGGGCGGCGGCGACGGACGAGTCCACACCGCCGGACATGGCGGCCAGGATGCGGAGGCGGGCCATGGGCTACGTCTCGCGCAGCCGGCCGACGGCGGTGGGGATGACCTCGAGGGCGAGGTCGACGTCCGCCTCGGTCGTCGTCGGGCCGAGGGAGAGCCGCAGGGCGCCGACCCCCCGCTCGCGGGGAACGCCCATGGCTGTCAGTACGTACGACGGCTCCACCGCCCCGCTGGCGCAGGCGGAGCCGGCCGAGGCGTACACGCCGGCTGCGTCGAGGAGCACGAGCAGCGCCTCTGCTTCCACCCCCTCGAAGGTCAGGTGGCAGTTGCCGGCGACCTTGACCGACCGGTCGCCGGTCTCTTGCGCGCCGGGCACGGTCGCCAGCAGGCCGTCGGCCAGGCGGTCCCGCAGGGCGCCCACCCGGGCGACCGTCGCCTCCCGCTGGGCCACCGTCACCTGCATGGCCGCAGCCATGGCCACGATCCCGGCCACGTTGTGGGTGCCGGAACGCCGGTCGCGCTCCTGGCCGCCGCCGTGGACGATCGGCCTGAGGGGGACGCCCTCCCGGACGACCAGGGCCCCGACACCCTTGGGCCCGCCGAACTTGTGCGCGCTCACTGCCACCAGGTCGGCGGACGCGGCCAGGTGGGCCACGTCGAGCCAGGGAAAGGCTTGCACGGCGTCAGTCACGACGGCCGCTCCGAGCGCCTTCTCCCGGACCAGGGCGGCGACGGCGGCGAGCGGCTGGATGCTGCCGACCTCGTTGTTGGCCAGCATGACGGCGACGACCGAGGTCGAGGGCTCGAGCAGCTCGGACAAGGCGTCGAGGTCGATCACGCCGTCGGGCCGCACCGGCGCCGCCTGCCAGCCTGTCCCCGCGTTCG
>JALZEC010000313.1 GCA_030862235.1 Actinomycetota bacterium
CTCCTCGCCCTCGAGCCGGGAGTAGGACGCCCGCCGCGCATCCACCTCCACCCGTAGGCGACCTCCCCGAACCGCCAAGGCGAAGGCGAGCCGGCTCAGGTTCTCCGGCAGGCGGGGCGAAAAGCAGAGATGCCCGCCGTAGTCCCTCATGCCCCCGAAGCCGGCGACGAGAGCGATCCAGCTTCCGGCCAGAGACGCCAGATGCAGCCCGTCCCGCGTGTTGTTGGCGAGGTCGCGCAGGTCCATGAAGGCTGCCTCCTTCAAGTATTCGAAGGCCAGCGCCAGTTGACCCACCTCGGCGGCGACCACCGCCTGGGCAGCAGCAGAGAGGGAGGAGTCGCGGACGGTCAGCCGTTCGTAGTAGTCGAAGTTGCGAGCCTTCTCTTCAGGTGTGAATGCGTCGCCCCTTAGGTGCAGCGCCAGGACGAGGTCCGCCTGCTTCACCACCTGCTTCCGGTACAGCTCGAAGTACGGGTAGTGAAGGAAGAGGGGGTAGTGGTCCGGGGGGGTGTTCCTGAAGTTCCACTCCTCATGAGCGGTGAAGCCCTCCGCCTGTGGGTGGACGCCGAGCTCGTCGTCGTAGGGGATGACGATGTTGACGGCGGCGTCTCGCCACTCGGCTGCCTCCTCGTCGTTGATGCCGAGCTCTCGGGCGCGGTCGGGGTGGCGACCGACCGCTGCCGCCGCGGCCAGGAGGTTCTCCTGGGCCATCAGGTTGGTGAAGACGTTGTTGTCGGCGATCGCGCTGTACTCGTCCGGACCGGTGACCCCGTCAATCCGGAAGCGACCGTGATGATCGTGGTGCCCGAGCGACCGCCACAGGCGAGCGGTCTCGACCAGGAGCTCGAGCCCCGCGTCGCGTTCGAACTCCCGATCGCCGCTGGCTTCCACGTAGCGAGCGACGGCGACGGCGATGTCGGCATTGACGTGGAAGGCGGCCGTACCGGCGGGCCAGTACGCCGAGCACTCCTGCCCGGCGATCGTGCGCCAGGGAAATGCCGCGCCGCGCAGCCCGAGCTGACGCGCTCGTTCGCGGGCGAGGGGAAGGGTCGAGTGGCGCCACGAGAGGGCGTCGGCCACCGCGGGAGGGGTGGTGTACGTCAGCACCGGGAGCACGAACGTCTCGGTATCCCAGAAGGCGTGCCCGTCGTAACCCGGACCGGTGAGGCCCTTGGCCGGGATCGCCCGCCGCTCGGCCCGGGCACCGGCTTGCAGGACGTGGAACAGCGCGAAGCGGACCGCCTGCTGGATGCTCGGGTCGCCGTCCACCTCGACGTCGGCTCGGCCCCAGAACTCGTCGAGATACTGCCGCTGTTCGTCGAGCAGCCCTTCCCATCCCGTCTGGCGAGCCGCGAGCAGGGCCGCCGCAACCTGATCTCGCAGCGCTGGCACCGACCGTACGACCGACCAGCCGTACGTGACGAACTTGACCAGATGCAGGCAGTCACCTGGCCGAAGCGTGGTGCTGACCGAGAACCGGCCGACGTCGGCCAAGCTCTCCCCCTCGGTCTGCAGGTCATGCGGCGCGTCCACGATGTGATCCATCGCTGCCGCCACCCGGATTCCGCTGCTCTTCGTGCTGTGAACGAGGATCGCTCTGGAGCCGGACGACGAGTGATCCTCGCTCTGGAAGGGGGCGTCGATGGCGGCGGCGGCGCGGGGGTCGCCGGTCAGAACCGGCACGGACTCGTTGGCGACGAGCTCCGACTGCACCACGGCCCGCATCGGATCCTCGAGGGCCTCGACCTCGTAATAGATGGCGGCTACTGCCCGCTGCGTCAGCGAGACGATCCGGACCGAGGAGATCCGGACCGCTTGCCCGGCAGGGGAAACCCACTCCACCCGTCGGGTCAGGGTGCCCGCCCGCAGGTCCAGGCACCGCTCGTGCGACCGGAGCCGCCCGTAGCGAACGTCGAAGGGCTCGTCGTCCACGAGGAGACGCAGCAGCTTGCCGTTGATGACGTTGATCACGGTCTGGCCCGACTCCGGGTAGCCGTATCCGGCCTCCGCATACGGAAGGGGACGGAGCGCGTGGACGCCGTTCAGGTAGGTGCCCGGGATGCCGTGGGGTTCCCCCTCGTCGAGGTTCCCGCGCAACCCGATGTGACCGTTGGCGAGAGCGAAGACCGACTCGCTCTGGTTCAGCAGCTCCAGCCGGAAGTTCTTCTCACGCACGCACCACGGTTCGATCGTGTACGCGCCCTGACTGATCACCCGCCGTCGCGGGGCTGTGGGACGTCAGGTGTCACGCCGTCCCCCCCAGGCCGAACACCTCGCCAGCCTACGTTCCCGCCTACCCCTCCGAGTACGTTTTGGCGGGTGCCGATACGGATCGTCTTCGCCGAAGACAACTACCTCCTGCGGGAGGGGTTGAGCCGCTTGATCCAGGCTCAGCCCGAGCTCGAGCTGGTCGGCACAGCCACGCGATTCGACGAGCTCCTGGCGAGCGTCGAGGCCACGTCCCCCGATGTCGTGATCACTGACATCCGGATGCCGCCGACGGGGAAGGACGAGGGCATCCGAGCCGCCGAGCGGCTCCGGGACACCCACCCGGGCACGGGTGTCGTCGTCCTCAGCCAGTACGCGGAGCCCAGCTACGCACTCAGCCTGCTCGAGCGAGGCTCTGGAGGACGGGCCTACCTCTTGAAGGAGCGGGTATCGGACGTAGGCCAGCTCGTCGAGGCGGTGCGGCAGGTGTCCCAGGGCGGGTCCGTGATCGATCCAGCCGTCGTCGAGGTGCTGGTGACCGCCCGGTCCCGTGCGGCGCGGTCACCCCTCCGCTACCTCACGCCCCGTGAACGGGAGATCCTGAGCGAGATGGCCCAGGGCAAGAACAACGCGGCCATCGCCGGGGCCTTGAGCCTGACCGACCGCGCTGTGGAGAAGCACATCAACTCCATCTTCGCCAAGCTCGGCTTGACCCAGGAGGCCGACATCAACCGCCGGGTGAAGGCGGTGCTGCTCTTCCTGGCCGAAGACCGGAGGGCCGAGGAGGAGTAGTACCAGCACCCCCGCCCGTGCACTGGTCAGCCCTCTCGCCCTGCCGACCGTACGGCGCGACGATGGGGTCATGGACGAGTCCCCGGTGACCGTCCTGGTCGTCGACGACCAGGCGCCCTTCCGCATGGCCGCCCGCGCCGTGGTGCGCCGGTCGACCGGCTTCGCCCTGGTGGGCGAGGCCGACTCGGGCGAACAGGCGATCGAGCAGGTTGCCGCGCTGCAGCCGAGCCTGGTGCTGATGGACATCAAGATGGGCGGGATGGACGGGATCGAGGCCACCCGTCACATCCGCCGGGCCGCCCCCGGAACCGTCGTGTTCCTGTGCTCGACCTACCCGCTGGCCGATTTGCCGCCGGACGCGACGACGAGTGGCGCCGCCGCGTACATCAACAAGGAAGACCTCGCGCCCGGCGTCCTCCGCCGGCTCTGGGACGGGCGCAACGATCAGGCCTTCCAGAAGGCGAGCAGCTGAGGGGTCAGCGCCGCAGGGGCACCGTCCCCCAGACACGCGACCCCTCTCCCACCACCGATTCCCACCGGACACGACCGCCGATAGCGCCCACCCGGTCGCTCATGTTGACGAAGCCGTGGCCGTGGCCCTTGGCTTCAACGTCGAACCCGGGCCCGTCGTCGATGACCTCGAACAGGAGCCCGTGCTCCTCCTCCCGCACCCTCACGATGACGTAGGCGTCGGGCGCGTGCTTGGCCACGTTCTGGAGCGCCTCGAGGCAGCAGAAGTAGACCGCCGCCTCCACCTCGCTCGGATAGCGGCCGACGTTCTCCGTCTGCACTTCGACGTCAACCGCGCTGCGGGCCGCCGCCGCTCGCAGCGCCTCGCCGAGACCGCTGTCGACCAGCAGCGGCGGGTAGATGCCGTGAGCCAGATTGCGCAGCTCGGCGATGGCGTCCTTCAGGTTCGTGGCCAGCTCGTCGAGCATCGGGGCGGCCGCTTCCGGGTCTTCACCCATCAGGTCGCGAGCCAGCCTGAGGTTGACGGCGAGGGCCACCAGTTGCTGCTGGGCCCCGTCGTGGAGATCACGTTCGATGCGGCGGCGGGCGGCGTCGGCCGTCGCCACGATGCGGGCCCGCGACGCTCGAAGCTCGTCGGCCTGCCGCTGGACCTCGTCGAGGGAGGCTTGGAGGGCGGAATCGAGTTGGACGTTGTGGAGCGCGAGGCCGACCTGGCGAGCCAGCTCGGTAAGGGCCCGTTCCTCCTCCTCGGTGAACGGCTCATCACCCCGACGCTCGACCACGACCAGACCGAGAAGCTCGCCCGAGTTCGACACCGGTGCCACCCGCAGCATCGCCCCCTCGCGCCCCTCGAGGAGCGACGGAAGCCAGATCCGGATCCAGCCCGGCCCTGAGACGCCCGCCCGGGTCACGACCGGCAGCTCCTTGTCGGTCAGTATGAACCGCACGCGCGGACGGTCGGGCACGGAGACGACCCGCTCGAGCACCCCGTGGCTGCCTGTCCAGACCTCGGCCGCGGTGAGCCTCATACCCTTGCGAAGGGACTCGGCCAGCTGGAGGAGCAGCTCGTCGAGCGGAATGGCCCGCGACAGCCGGGAGCCGAAGCTCCGGAGAAGCTCGTCGGGCGCTTCCCGCTCCCCGTAGACCACCTTGTTGGCGAAGCGGCTGAGGCGTTCGTGGGCGGGCGGATAGAGGAGGGCGGCGACCCCCGCGGCCAGCATCGACAGCAGCAGGACCGAACGCTCCTCGTCGTCGGGAACCCGCCCCAGTCCCAACACGACGATGAGGTAGACGCCGAGCACCACACCGGTCAACCCGGCGGCGGCCACCGTGTGGACGAGAATCCGATCCACCCGGTTCACGAGCCGGTGCCCGGTACCGGCGATCAAGGCGAGGGGGATCACGACGGTCACCGCTCCTGCAGCCACCGCCCCCGAATCGGGCCAACCGGTCAGCAACCGCAGGGCGGCGATGAGCAGTGCCGCCTCCAGGACCACGACGGTGGCGCACCCCAACCACTGCAGTCTTTGCCGCTCGACACCCTGGCTGGCGACATACCGGCGGTTGGAGGCGGGAAGGCCGAACACCACCGCCAGGGCGGCGCACAGCCAGATGGGCCAGAGAGGCACGGAGGGCCGGTCGACCCACAGAACCATTCCCACGGCGAGGGCGAAGCCGTAGCCGATGAGGGCGCCCACTCGCCGTCCTCTCGTGCCGAGCGCGCCGCGTGGCAGCCCGAGCAGGAGATGCAAGCCCACGGCGGGGAGCAACGCGAGGCCCAGCGGTCGCACGAAAGCGGCGATCTCACCAGCCGCGCCCCGCCAGCCGAGGGCGACGATGGCGTCGGCCAGGCAGGAGGCGGCGGATGCGGCGACCCCCGCCAGAACCACGAGCCCAGCCGGCTGGGCCCACGGCCGCCGCAAGAGGGCCAGGCCGGCCAGTCCCCACGCGACGACCAGGACGGCACGAACCACCTCTCCCGCCGTCAGGCCGTCTCGCCCCGCCAGCCTCAGCCCGACCGCCAGGGCGACGACTGCGACCGCGGCCAGAAGTCCCCACCGCCCCCAGCGGGCAGCGACCCGCCCGGCGTCGCCGCTGACGGCACTTTCTGCCCCCTGCTCCGTGGCGGGAGGTGCGAGCGTCATCCCACGACCCGGTATGCGGTGACGAGGGCCTGCCGGCCCTTGACCGCGGTGGGCTCGAGCTCCTCACACGGCGGCGGCGACGTCAGGGCGGCGAACGTCCGGCCGCTCAGCACCGTCTCCCCCGGCCCGGCCAGCTGCTGGAGGCGCTGACTGAGGTTCACTGTGTCCCCGACGAGCGTGTACTCCACCCGTTCCTCCGACCCGAGGAGGGCGGCGGCCACCTCCCCCGTCGACAGGCCGATACCGAGACCGAACGGGGGCAGCCCATCGGCCTCCCAGCGGCGGTTGACCTCCGCCTGGCGTGCGTGCATGTCGCGGGCAGCATCGAGGGCCCGGTCGGCGTGATCGTCCTGTGGGAAGGGCGCACCGAACACGGCCATGACCGCGTCCCCCACGAACTGCATCACCGTCCCTCCTTGGGCGAGGATCGCCCGGTTCATCTCCGCCCGATGGGCGTTGAGCTGGGCCGCGAGACGCGTGAGTTCGCTCTCTTCGGCGATCGTCGAGTAGCCCCGGATGTCGGACATGAGGACGGTGACGGTCAGCGTCTCCGTCTCCCCGATAGCTCGGCCCTCCCGGCGAAGCTTCTCCGCCAGGCCCCCAGGTAACAGCCGACTCATGCTTTCCCCTTGCTCCTCCCGCTCGACGATGGCCTGGTGCAGGAGTCGCAGGCGCCGGAGAGCGCCCGCGCCCCCGGCGCTGGCGTCCCGGGCCAGCTTCAGGAAGAGCTCCTCGACGTCGTCCGCCACCGCCTGTGGGGTGGTGCCCTGGGCGGCGGCGATGGCCTTGATCGGCTTGCCCTCGGCGACCGCCCGCAGCAGCTCCTCCTCGATCGCGCTCAACTCCCCCCGACGGGTGACGGGTCGCATGAGGGCGTCGACGATGACCGGATCGAGCATCGACCCTCCCGTCGCCACGGCCCGCACTGCCCGAGCCAGCTGGTCTCCCTCGGCCACCCGGTCCTTGAGGAGGTAGGCGTACCCGTCGCTGCCATCGGCCAGGAGCCGGATGGCGTACTCGGGGTCGTCGTACTGGGAGAGGATCACGACACCCGTCCCCGGGTGCCGCTTGCGGAGGAGCTTGGCCGCGTCGATGCCCTCCTGCTGGAACGTCGGTGGCATCCGAATGTCGGACACGAGCACCAGCGGGGCAGCCGCCTCCGCACCATTGACCAGCTCGTCGTAGTCGGCGGCCACGCCGACGACCTCGAAGTCCGGCTCCCGGGCGAGCATGGCCCGGACTCCCTCACGGACGATGAGGTTGTCGTCAGCCAGGAAGAGCGTGATCGTCGCCATCGTTACTCGCTGTGGAGATCACGAAGCCCCCACACCACCCACTCATCAGCTCTCCGCGCCGGCCACGGCTCGCTCCTCTTGACCCAACATCCTCCCATCCCGCATCTGGACGACGCGATCGGCGTGGGAGGCCACCGCCGGGTCGTGGGTGACGAGGAGGATCGCCTGGCCGTCGGCGTGCAGACGGCGGAACAGCTCCATCACCTCGGCCCCGCCGGCAGAGTCGAGCGCCCCGGTCGGCTCGTCGGCCAGGAGGAGGGTCGGCTTGTTCGCCAGGGCCCGGGCGATGGCCAACCGCTGGCGCTGTCCTCCGGACAGCACGCCCGGAGCCGAACGCGCCTTGTCGGTCAGACCCAGAAGGTCGAGCAGGTCGCGGGCTCGAGTCTCCGCTGCCTTGCGCTTGAGGCCAGCGATCATCGCCGGCATGGCGACGTTCTCGAGCACGCTCATGCCCTCGAGCAGGTTGAAGAACTGGAAGACGATCCCGATGTGCTTCCGTCGCAGACGAGCGAGAGCGTTCTCGTCCTTCCCGACGAGCTGCTCGCCACCGAGGATGATCTCTCCCTCGTCGGGACTGTCCAGTCCCGCGACCATGTTCAGCAGGGTGGACTTCCCGCAGCCGGAGGGTCCCATGATGGCGACGAACTCCCCCGCCTTCATCGTCAACTCGGCGCCCCGGAGCGCTCGCACAGGCGCACCCTCGGCGTCGTACGTCTTGCGGAGCCCCCGAACCTCGAGCACGGCTCCGCTCGCAGTGACGCCATCGCTCCCCACGGCTGCCTCCCCCTTCGCCTGCCACAGGTCGACCATTTCTGTTCACTCCTCGCTGCCTCGTCAAGGGCCACGACGGCCAGACCCCCGGATCAGGTCCCCGACGGCCACAGGACCTCCTCTATTCCGCCTGCAACGGCCGTCGCCGACAAGGGTGGAGGCTCACCTTCCCCCGGGTGCCAGCACCACCCGCAGTTGGCCGGGGGGCACCATCGATCGACAGCCGTCGCCCTCGTACTCTGATGACATGCGATTCGAGTCGTCCGTCCTATCCCTGTCGTGGATCCCGTCCGAGGCGATCACCGGAATGACCTCACTCCCCTTCGACGTTGGGGTGACGCACTACGATCCTCCACCGCCCGACGTCATCACTGACCTCGAGAAACTCCGCCTCTCCGACCGGTTCCGGTTCGCCAATGAGCTGCGGGCGTGGATCGAAGTGGAGGACGGACGTATTACCGGCTACGGCCAGGAGGGGGGCGGACATCTCGGCTCGAGCACGGTCAAGCTCGGACCCGGCCAGATGACCTTTGCCGCGGTCGCCCTCCCCGAGCTCCGCCCCGAACCGGAGGTCACCCCCACCTCGGTTCGATTCGTCCAGACGGCCGGGGGGAGGACGGGCCTGCCCGCACCTCGCCGTGTCGCTCGGCCCCCCTATGTCCAGCTGGCGGCGCCAACCGCATGGACGACGCTGGCCCTGACCCTTCGTGCCGACGGATCGTCGTCCTTCGAGCTCGTGGGGGCCAGTCCCTTTCCCAGGCACTGGGTGTACGACACTGAACGAAAGCTGGCGGCGAAATCCGGTCTCATCGAGTTCAAGACCTGGTACCGCCACGCCTTCGGCAAGCACAGCCCCTGGGGCGACGAGGACTCTCCCGCCCTGGTCACTCAGGTGGAGACGGCCCTCGAACGGGAGCTGTCGAGCACGATCATGCGAGGAGGCAAGAAGCCGTCGATCCGAAAGGTGAAGTCCGGTCACACCCTGGTGGAACAGGGCCAGCCCGGGACCGAGCTGTTCCTCCTGCTCGACGGCATTCTCGCCGTGGAGGTGGACGGCAACGTCCTGGCCGAGATCGGCCCGGGGGCTCTTCTCGGAGAGCGAGCCATTCTCGAGGGAGGCCAGCGCACCTCCACCCTGCGGGCGGTCACGACGTGCCGGGTCGCCGTTGCCCCAGCCGACCTGGTCGATCAGGGGGCCCTGATGGAGCTCAGCCGCGGCCACCGGCGAGAGGAACAGCCGCCGACGTGAGGATCGTCCTCTGTGGGGTACGAGGGTCAACCCCCGCGCCAGGAAGGGCGTTCGTCCGCTACGGCGGCCATACGTCGTGCGTGGCCGTCGCCCACGATGGGCACGCACCGTCTCTGGTCCTCGACGCCGGTACGGGACTGCGGCGCCTCACCGAGGTTCTCGACGGCAAGCCCTTTCAGGGCACGCTCCTTCTCGGTCACCTCCACTGGGATCACACTCAGGGCCTCCCCTTCTTCTCTGCAGGAGACCGTCCCGAAGCGCGTGTGTCGGTACACCTGCCCGACCAGGGGACGGACGCCTCCGATCTCCTGGCCCGAGCCCTGTCTCCGCCCCATTTTCCCATCGGCCCCAGCGAGCTGCGGGGAGCATGGCAGTTCGCCAACCTCGCTCCGGGAGAGCACGAGATGGAGGGGTTCTCGATCCTGGCCCTCGACATCCCCCACAAAGGTGGGCGCACCTTCGGCTTTCGCGTCTCGGACGGCACGTCCACGCTCGCCTATCTCTCCGACCACAGTCCGATCAGGCTTGGTCCTGGGCCGGAAGGTCTCGGCGAGTACCACGAGGCGGCGCTGGCCCTCGTGTCCGGCGTCGACCTGCTGCTGCACGACGCACAGCACACGGCGTCCGAGTTCGAAGCAAAGAAAGCATTCGGGCACTCCGCCGTTGACTACGCCGTCGGGCTGGCGGAGAAGGCGTCGGTGGGTCGTCTCCTGCTCTTCCACCACGACCCGCCGCGCACGGACGAGCAACTGGACGAGCTGGTGGCCGGCTTCCAGGGCCGCGGTCTCCCGGTCGA
>JALZEC010000328.1 GCA_030862235.1 Actinomycetota bacterium
GTGGTGATCCGCCACCACATCCGCCGGGCGGCCCGGAACTTGGCCGCCTCCTCGAAGAGGTCGTTGTGGGCGTTGAAGAAGAACGACAGGCGAGGGGCGACGTCGTCCACCTCGAGCCCCCTGTCCACGCAGGCCTGCAGGTAGGCGATCCCGTCGGCCAGGGTGAAGGCCAGCTCCTGGGCGGCGGTGGCCCCCGCCTCCCGCAGGTGGTAGCCGGACACCGAGACGCTGTTCCAGTGGGGAAGCCGGTCGGAGCAGTAGGCGATGGTGTCGGTGACCAGCCGCATCGACGCCGGGGGCGGGTAGATGTAGGTCCCCCGAGCGATGTACTCCTTCAGCGGGTCGTTCTGGATCGTCCCTCGCAGCTCGGCGGGGGCCACACCCTGCTCCTCGGCCACCAGCTCGTACAGAAGGAGGAGGATGGCGGCGGTGGCGTTGATCGTCATCGACGTCGTCACCCGGTGGAGGGGGATGCCGGCCAGGAGCCGGCGCATGTCGTCGAGGGAGGCGATGGCCACGCCCACCCGGCCCACCTCGCCCTCGGCCCGGGGGTGGTCGGAGTCGTAGCCCATCTGGGTGGGCAGGTCGAAGGCACAGGACAGGCCGGTCTGGCCGGCGTCGAGGAGGAAGTGGAAGCGGGCGTTGGTCTCCTCGGCGGTCCCGTAGCCGGCGTACTGACGCATGGTCCAGAGCCGGTCCCGGTACATCCGGGGGTGGATGCCCCGGGTGTAGGGAGGCTGACCCGGGGAGCCGAGTCGCGCCTCAGCGTTCCAACCGGCCAGGTCCTCCGGGCCGTGCACGGGCGGGCGACCCTCAGCTCTCACCGCCCCAGGTTAGGGGCGGCGTCCCGCTCAGCGGGGGTGGGGCATGCAGAGCTCGTCGTACTCGGCGATGACGATCTCCCCGGCGTTCTCCCCGCAGGCCGGGCAGGCCCGGTCCCGAGGCACCCGGAACGTCCGGAAGGACTCCTCGAGGGCGTCGTAGGCCATGAGCCGGCCGACGAGGGGCTCGCCCAGGTCGAGTATGAGCTTGATCGCCTCCATCGCCTGGATTGAACCGACGATGCCGGGCAGCACGCCGAGCACCCCGGCCTCGGCGCAGGACGGGGCCATGTCGGCCGGAGGGGGCTCGGGGAACAGACACCGGTAGCACGGCCCCTCGTAGGGGGCGAAAACCGTGACCTGGCCTTCGAAGCGGAAGATCGACCCGTGCACGACGGGGATGCGCTTGAGCAGCGAGGCGTCGTTGACCAGGTAGCGGGTGGGGAAGTTGTCCGCTCCGTCGATGATCACGTCGTAGCCGTCGATGATGTCGAGGACGTTGTCCGCTCCCAGCCGCACGTCGTATCCGACCACGTTCACGTCAGGGTTGAGGGCGGTGAGCGTCTTCTTGGCCGAGTCGACCTTGCGGTCACCGATCCGGTCGACGTTGTGGAGGATCTGGCGCTGGAGGTTGGACTCGTCGACCGCGTCCATGTCCACGACGCCGAGCGTGCCCACGCCGGCAGCGGCCAGGTAGAGGGCGGCAGGGGAGCCCAGCCCGCCCGCACCGAGGAGCAGGACTTTGGCGTCGAGCAGCTTCTGCTGGCCGGCCTCGCCCACCTCGGGCAGCAAGAGGTGACGGTGGTAGCGGTTCCGCTGCTCGGGAGCGAGCACCCGCGGAGCCCGCCAGGGCCGGCCCTCGTTCTTCCACCGGTTGAACCCGCCCCCCATGGAGACCACGTCGGCGTAACCCAGCTCGCCCAGCGTCTTGGCCGCGAAGGCGGAACGGTTGCCGCTGGCGCAGTAGACGAGGACCTTGGCGTTCCGGTCGGGGACCTTGTTCTCGATCTGGCTCTCGAGGTGTCCCCGCACGATGTGGATGGCGCCGGGGAGGGCACCCTGCTCGTACTCGTCCGGCTCCCGTACGTCGAGCACGACGACCCCTGGGTCGTCGTCGACCAGCGCCGCTGCCGCCGAGGTGTCGACCTCGCGGATCTGGGCCTTCGTCTGAGCCAATAGGTCTCGGAAAGTCGGCATGACTACCCCTGCTCGTGCGTCCCAAGAACACTAAACCCTACCCCACAGGTCGACATTCCCCCCCAGACGACGGACCGCGCCCCTTGACGGCTCACCCGAAGACCAGTAGAAACAGCAGGACAGCATGAAATGCTGCGAACCGACCTGTTCCCTTGAGCTCACGCTCGTTGGAGGGCCCCCTCATGACCACGTTGCTCGCCGACGACGCTTCCCCCCACACCTCTCCGCCGCTGGCCGTCCTGTCCGTCCGGCCGTGGCCCGATCCCGTGATCGACGCCCTGGGTCACGACCCGCGCTCGGCCTACGTCGAGCGGTTCTGGCTGGGCGTTCTCGGTCCGAGCACCACCTGGTTGCTCCGCCTCATGGCTTCCGAGCTCGAGGCCAACCCCGCCGGTTTCCAGCTCGACCTGGTCGAGACCGCCCAGGCCCTCGGTCTGGGCGGCCGCGGAGGGAGGCACTCCCCGTTCATGCGCTCCCTGATGCGCATCTGTCGCTTCGAGTTGGCCGAGAGCCGGTCCGACGGCACCCTCGCCGTCCGCCGAAAGCTTCCACCGCTCAACCGGCGCCAGCTTCTCCGCCTCCCACCGTCGCTGCAGGCTGCCCACCGGGAGTGGCAGGAGGCGGCCCTTGAGGTGCCGGCGGCCGAGCAGCTGCGCCGCCGCTCGCGGCGTCTGGCTCTGAGCCTCCTCGAGCTGGGGGAGGACAGGGAGGCCACCGAGCGCCAGCTCACCCGGTGGAAGTTCCATCCATCCCTCGCCCGGGAGTCGGCCGCCTGGGCGTGGGACCGTCACCGTCGCGCCCTGGCCGCGGCCCTGGCCGACGCTCCCGACGACGCACTGGACGGCGCCTGGCCCGACCCGCCCGGCGCCGCCTGATCGGTCGCGACCGGCGGCCTCCTCACGACCGGCCGCCGGG
>JALZEC010000335.1 GCA_030862235.1 Actinomycetota bacterium
GTGCATCACCGGCGACGGGGGGCTTGATGGTGGGGGCGGTCGGGAGGGCAGGGAGCGTCGGACCGGGAGGTGGCGGGGGAGGAGGTGCAGTGGTCGTGGTGACGCACGGGACGGTCGGGGGGACGGCGTTCGAGGTGCCGGGTGTCCCGGCCGGGCCGGGGCCGGTGGCGGGACCCGGAGCGGCACCGGGAACCGATGGACCGGGAGCCGGCGTCCCTCCCTGACCACGCCTGGTCTGATCCTCGGGCGGCGCCTGTCCGGGCGACAGGGGGGACTGAGAGATCCCGCCCGGGCTCCCGGTCGGGGCGGGGGTGCCTGCGTCCCCCGGGCGCCCGGTACGCGTGCGGTCACCGGAACGGCCTGGACCGTCCTGCCCGGCGGCCGGTTGTCGCTCGACCGAGCGTGGCGCGGGGACGTCGACGCCGATCGAGCGGGTGACTTTCTCGAACGACGTCTGCAACGGTCCGGGAAGCCATCCGGCCGAACCCACCGCGGTCAGGTTGACGGCCACGACCGTCGCCCCCAGGCCGGCCAGCAGCGCTTTGGACGGGAGCCAGCGGCGACGCCTCTCGGTCCCGGCCGGCGCCGGTCTCTCTGCGGCAGGTGGACGGATCGGGCCCGGGTGGGCGGGCAGCCCGTTGGTGAACACGGCCGCCAGCTGGACCCCGACCCTGGGCAGATCGTCGGAGACGTAGGCGGCGCGCACGGCCTCGAGGGCGGCGCGCGTGCCGTCGTCCTCGACCAGGTCCAGGTCGTCCAGGTCGTCATCGTCGGGGAACGTCATCGTCGTCCTGTCTCAACGTACGAATCCCGTCCAGGGGTACTCCTCATCGTTCGTACCCCGGCTGCATCCTCCGGCGCAGGCTCTCGAGGGCCCGCCGCTGCAGCTGCTTGACCGCCCCGGGTTGCTTGCCGAGAACCTCCCCGATCTGGTCGACGGTCAGGTCGGCCACGATGCGGAGGAGGAGCACGTCCCGCTGATCGGGCGAGAGCTCGGCCAGCAGCTCGCGCACCCGGTCGGCGCCCAGATGCACCAAGGCCTCGTGCTCGGCCCCGGCTGCGGTGGCCACGTCGGGGTCACCGGGGACGAGAACCGGCCGGCGGCTCTGGCGCCGGCGCTCGTCGAACAGGCAGTTGCGGGCGATGACGAACAGCCAGGCCCGGAAGGCGGTCTCGTCTCCCGAGAACGTGGTCAGGTTCCGGAAGGCTCGGAGAAACACCTCGTTGGCCAGGTCGTCGGGGTCGGCCGCCCCCTGGCTGCGCAGGTAGCCGGCGACGGGGCGGGCGTGCGCTTCGAACAGGCGTTGGTACGCCCAGCCGGCGTTCGCCTGGGCGGCGGCCAGCACGTCGGCGAACGCGGCGCCCAGGTCCGTCCGCCGGCCTGGTCGCCGGCGGCTGGGTGTCGTCCCCCATCCCGTCACTGCCCTCGCGCGCTCCTGTGGGTTCCGGACAAAACGCTCGCCGCCCGTACCCCTTTTCCCCGGTGGGGCGTTTGAGGAAGAGAGGGTCGAGCCGGCGGGGTGCCGTCTCCCAGCCCGCAGCGACGGAGGTGGTCCGCAGGATGTCCCGACCCGTGACCAACGGAGCCCGACGGCCCTTGGCCGCACTGTGGGGAGGACTGCTGGCCACGGCCACGCTGGTCGCGCTCAGCTCCCCAGCCCAGGCGGCAGAGCCGGCACCCCACTGGGGGCACTACCAGTGGGCAGGAGGTCAGGAGACGGCGGCGGTGCGGGCCTTCTGGCTCGTCGACCGGACGGCCGATCCCACCCTCAACTACATCATCCAGGGCGTCGCCGACGCCTGGAACAGCGCCCGCGACGCCAACCCCGAGCTTCCCTTCGTCGCCGTGTACCGCGACAACGCCAACCCCGGGAAATGCTTCGTGAACGAGACGCCCGGCTACTCGATCGCCTCTGCGTGCATCGTTCCGGGGATAAGCACGTTCGGGTCGAAGGGGTTGTTCGCCTCGAAGGGCAGCCCCCACTTCCTCGGCGCGGCCTTCGCGGTGAGCGACGGGCTGCCGTACGAGGAGGCATTCAACGTCGTCTGCCACAGCTTCGGTCACCTGATGGGACTTCCCGACTCCAACGACACGCAGTCCTGCATGAGCCACAACTTCTCCGCCCCGGCCAAGTGGTACCGGGCGGCTGACGCCGAAGCCGTGCTCGCTCTCTACGCCCACGACGACGGGCAGGCCCCCACCGGTGCCGCCGACACGTACGCCACCCCCGAGGACGTGCCGCTCACCGTCGCCGCCCCGGGTGTGCTGGCCAACGACACGGATGTGGACGGCGACGCCCTGACCGCGGTCAAGGTCTCCGACCCGGCCCAGGGGGCGGTCACGCTGAACGCCAACGGCTCGTTCACCTACACGCCCAACGCCAACTTCAACGGCAGCGACACCTTCACCTACAAGGCCCGTGGGGGCGGGGCGGACTCCGCCCCCATCACCGTCACCGTCACCGTGACCCCGGTGGCCGATGTGCCCGTTGCCGTGGCCGACTCGTTCACGACCGACGAGGACATACCGCTCACCGTCGACGCGCCAGGCGTGCTGGGCAACGACACCGATCCGGAGGGCGGACTGAGTGCGCTCAAGGTGTCGAACCCTTCCCACGGCACCCTCGTCCTGAACACCAACGGTTCGTTCACCTACACCCCTGCAGCGAACTTCAACGGCACCGACTCCTTCACGTACAAGGCCAACGACGGCACGGCTGACTCCAACACGGTGACCGTGACCATCGCGGTCAACGCCGTGAACGACGCTCCGGTTGCGGTGAACGACACCTACACCACGCCGCGGGCCGTCCCGCTCGCCGTCTCCGGTCCCGGGTTGCTGGGGAACGATACGGACGTCGAGGCGTCGCCGCTGACGGCGGCCAAGGCCTCCGACCCCGAGCACGGGAGCCTGACCCTCAATGCCGACGGCTCGTTCCTCTACACCCCCCAGATCGGGTTCACCGGAACCGACAGCTTCACCTACCGGGCCAGCGACGGGGCGGCCCAGTCCGCTCCGGCCACGGTGACGATCACCGTCCAGCCCCTGACCGGCGAGTGAGAAGGAGCGTGACGATGCGATCACCTTGGGTCGGGCGGGCGGTGGTGGCTGTGGCGCTCGTGCTCGTGGGCGTCGCTGCCTTCGCCGACAACGACGACGACGCCACGGCTGAGGGGGGCGCGGCCATCACTGTGGGAGCGACGCGGGCCGCGGGGATCGGGGCGGACGGCGAGCAGCAGGTGATTCCGGCGCCGCTGGCGGTGAGCGGGGGGCAGGCCGGAGGTGTCGCCGCGCAAGGGGGCGCGGTCATCACGACCAGGCGGCCCCCCGTTCCCAACCTGGACAGCCTCCGCCCGACCCCTCCGCCGAACACGGTCAGCCTGGAGGAGCTCCACCAGCGGGGCGAGACGCACGTGCTTCGCTGACCGGCAGGCGCGGGCGGGGTATACCTGCCCCATGAGCGAGCACCGAAGCGGATGAGCGCCAGTCCCCAGGAGCGCCTAGAGACCTACCGGGCCAAGCGGGACTTCTCGGTCAC
>JALZEC010000343.1 GCA_030862235.1 Actinomycetota bacterium
AGCACGGGGCCGAATCTACGGCAAGTCGACGGTTTGGGTGGGAGCGCCGGCGGCGATCTGGGTCACCAGCGTGCGCTGGTACCGGATGGCGCCGGCCACGCGTTGCCGTTGTTCATCCCCTGGACGAGCAGGTCCAACCCTCGGCGGGAGCGTAGAGCCCGGAGAAGCGGTCCACCGCGGTCCGTCCGTCGGTGAGGTAGCGGCGGGTGCGTACGGTCGTCACGGCGACGCACGGACCAGGATTGCTGATCTCCGGTGGGCTGTTGGGCGGCGGCCGGGACGGGATCTCCTCGCGCGTCTGGCCCGTCTGCTCTCCCTCGACGTACTTGGTGGAGTACAAGGTCACGGTGATGGACGTGTTGGTGTAGCTGGGCCACACCAACACGCCGTAGGGCGTGGAGTTGCGGATCTTGAGATCGGGACTGGGGTACGAGAGCGTCGCTTCTCGCCCGTAGGGGTAGCGCGAGATGTACAGCCCGTGCATGGCGTACTCGGTGATGTCCAGCCCGGCGAAGAAGGCGGCGTTGAACATGGTGGTGGCGAACTGCGACACGCCACCGCCCACGTCGGCCTCGAACTTGTACTCGCTGGTGATGATGGGCGCCTCGACGTAGCCCTTCTCCTTGGTCCGCTGCCCCACCGTCCCGTTGATAGAGAAGGTCGCCCCTGGTTCGATCACCACTCCCCGCAGCGTGTCCGCCATGCGATGGATGTTGGCCACGCGCGGCTCGCCGCCGGCGTGCGGGGTGGTGAAGGTGCCTACCTGCTCGACGATCCCCAGCCGGCTCGCGGCCTCCTCGTCGCGAGCCGGGCGGACGGTCTTCATCGGAAGCTCGATCGGGGAGGAGCGCTGAGCGGGGTCGGTGACGGCGGCGGCGACCCGATCACGGGCCTCGGGTCCGCAGCACGCCGTTCCCGTCCGCGACGGCGTGATCGACACCCGGCCTCCGTTCACGGTGAAGCCGGCGTTCACCGGGGAGACGCCCGCATCGGCCAGGAGCCCGGCCAGGTCCTCGGTGATGTCGGCGTCGTCCCGGATCCCGAGGCGCAGCGCTTCGTCACCGGGGTCGGCGTCCAGCCACCTCCGGACCATCTCCGGGGGGAGACTGACGGTGCTGCCCCCGGCCACGACCTGGAGCTGACCGCCGGCGAGCGCCTCGCCCTCTGCCGCCAGCTGGTCGGCGTCCGCCTCCGAGAAGCGGGGCGGGACGGCCGAGAGGTTCATCTCCACCACCAGATTGGCGCCCGAGGGCTTCGCCCTCCGGAGGGCGTCGGCCAGCTCCTCCGGGTTCACGCCGCGGCCGGGCTTGCCCGGTACGCCGTCCAGCCGACCGTCCCTCACTTCGAGGTTGGGTTCGACAGGAGGCGTCCTCGAGGGGTCCCGCTCGGCGACGACCTTGTCCAAGCTCCGGCGGTCCACTTCGATCGCCACCGGCACCCGGATCGGCGAGAGGAAGCTCCGCGCCCAGTCGAAGAGCCGTCGCGGCGCCGGTCCCCGCCGTCCGGCGGCCAGCACCTCCCGAGTGGTTCCCTCCTCGTCGACGGCCACACCCAGCTCGGGGACCGTCGCCTGGAAGCTTCCTTCCGGCGTCCGCACGTCGACGGCGGCGGCGGAGAACCGGCTGGCGATCTCAGCCACCTTGGTCCTCAGCTCGTCCGCATCGACGCCCCGGATCCGGCTGTCGAGCAGCACGACGTTGGGCAGGACCGCGTTGCGGGACATGCGGCTCTGTACGAGCCAGGCGGCGACCACGGCCACCAGCCCCACAAGCGCTCCGAGGGCGATCACGAGAAAGGGGCGAACCCGGCTCTGGCTCAACCTGATCCACGATGTCATGCCCAGGGCGGTGGCACAGCATGCGGGCGAGGCGCCGGCCCCGCTGGGCTCTGGCACTAGCGTGAGGTCATGCCCCGAGCCCTGATCACCGGCATCACCGGACAGGACGGCCGCTATCTCGCCCAGTTGCTCGTCGCCAAGGGCTATGACGTGTTCGGGATGGTGCGCGGCCAGGCCAATCCCAAAGCCCAGATGGTGCAGGACGAGACGCCGGAGCTCGAGCTGGTCGAGGGCGACCTCCAAGACCTGTCCTCGCTGATCGCCGTGGTCGAGCAGGTCCAGCCGGACGAGGTCTACAACCTGGGTGCGATCTCGTTCGTTGCCCTCTCCTTCCGCCAGCCGGAACTGACCGCGGACATCACCGGGCTCGGGGTCCTGCGGATGCTCGAGGCCATCCGGGTCGTGGGCGGGGCCCAGAACAACAAGATCCGCTTCTACCAAGCGTCGTCGTCGGAGATGTTCGGCAAGGTGCGGGAGACCCCTCAGACGGAGGAGACGCCGTTCTACCCCCGCTCGCCCTATGGCGCAGCCAAGGTCTTCGGCCACTACATCACCGTCAACTACCGGGACTCGTACGGCCTGTTCGCCTGTTCAGGCATCTGCTTCAACCACGAGTCCCCGCGGCGGGGTCTCGAGTTCGTCTCCCGGAAGATCACCAACGGGGTCGCTCGCATCAAGCTCGGACTCCAGGAGAAGCTCACCCTCGGCAACCTCGACGCCGCCCGCGACTGGGGCTACGCCGGGGACTTCGCCGAGGCCATGTGGCTGATGCTCCAGCGGGAGGAGCCGGACGACTACGTGATCGCCACCGGCGAGACCCACACCGTGCGGGAGCTTCTCGACATCGCCTTCAAGGCGGTCGGGTTCGACGATTGGCGGAGCCTGGTCGAGACCGACGACCGCTTTCTACGGCCGGCCGAGGTCGACATCCTAACCGGCGACGCCACCAAGGCCCGCGAGCGCCTGGGGTGGCAGCCTCAGATGAGCTTCAAGGAGCTGGTCGAAACGATGGTGCAGGCCGATCTCGTCTACGAGGGCAGCCGCGCCCGGCGATAGGGAGTTCACTAATGTCCGACGAGTGGTGTCGGAGCGGGGAACCGGAGAGGTGGCAGATCGCGTGACCCGTGGATTCGAAGACCTGGTCCGGGAGGAGAGCCTGCTCCCCGCGGCCCAGGGTCCCCTCACCCCGACCCAAGACCTCCAGCGCGTCGACTCGCTCGAGCACCGCGTGCGGATCACCATGGACCGGCTCACCGAGCTGGTCGAGGCCCAGCTCCCCGAAGCCGTCGACGGCCTCCGGGCCGACGTCGAGGAGCTCCGAACCGAGTTGCGGCAGGCCTTGGCCGACGCCAGCGCCGCCCTGGCCGAGGAGCGCTTCCAGCTCCGGTCGCAGATCGCGACCACCGTCGGTGCGGCCAATCGCTGGTTCGTCCGGACGCGCGACCAGCTGTTCGAGCGGCTCGACCAGGTGGCACAGGTGGCCAGCGCCGCCCAGGCCGAAGCCGAGGCTGCCGCCTCGGCCGCGGTTGCCGCTGCCGTCCCCATCCCAGCCGAGCCGGCTACCTGGCCTGAGGAGCCGGCCGCGCCCGTCGAGGAGAGTGCCGAGTTCGAGTGGGATGCCGGCGATCTCGAGCCGGCCGTGGAGCCGGTCGTCACCGCCGACGCCGATATGGAGGCTGGCACCGGTATGGAGGCTGGCGGCACGGAAGAGGGTGCGCCGACCGCCGGATACGACTACGAGCTCGAGCCCCCGCCGGTGCCGACGACGATCGAGGTGAATCTCGAGGCCCCCGAGCTCGAGGTCCTCCTGGAACCGCTGAGGGAGGACATGCGGGAGCTCCAAGGCGAGATCTCGGCCATGGGGGCGGCGGTGATGGCCCTGCGTGAGGACGTGGAGGCGCTCGGTAGCCGGCTTCCCAGTCGAGCCGGCTCCCCCCGACTCAGTCCCAGCCAACTGAAGGCCATCGTCGCCGCCGTGCAGTCGGCCCTGCCCGCACCGGCCCCGCCGCGGCGGTCCTCAGCGGCGCCGGACACGTCGACGTCGCGGACGACCAGCGCCAAGCGGGCTCCGGCCAAGAAGACGACCACGACCAAGCGGGCGGCGTCGACCGGTGCGGCGGCACCGCCCGCCCGCCGTCGCACGCCTACTCGCTGAGCGAGGGGAGGGCTGACCCCGGCGGCTGCTCGCCGTCTGCTCCCTCGACGCCGGTAGAATGGATGCTCCCGGGTCAGCGCATCCGCGTTGCGGCGCCCGGTTCCTCGAAAGGTTCGCTCATGCCGGCGCGGCAGGATCTCCGCAACGTTGCCATCGTGGCCCACGTCGACCACGGCAAGACCACCTTGGTGGACGCCATGTTGTGGCAGTCCGGCGTGTTTCGCGCCAACCAAGAGGTTGCCGAGCGGGTCATGGATTCGACCGATCTCGAGCGGGAGAAGGGGATCACGATCCTGGCCAAGAACACCGCGGTCCGCTACGGGGCGGTGAAGCTCAACATCGTCGACACCCCGGGCCACGCCGACTTCGGTGGTGAGGTCGAACGGGCCCTCGCCATGGTGGACGGAGTGCTCCTCCTGGTCGACGCGGCGGAGGGGCCCCAGCCGCAGACGCGCTTCGTCCTCCGCAAGGC
>JALZEC010000374.1 GCA_030862235.1 Actinomycetota bacterium
GGCGGGACCGTGGTCGGCGGCGTCGTGGTCGGAGGCGCCGTCGTGGGCGGGGTGGTCGTCGGCGGGGCTGTGGTCGTGGGTGGGGCTGTGGTCGTCGGGACGGGGACGAGTGCGTTGGTGAAGCGCACCTCGGTGACGCCGGAGCCGATGGTGACCGTGGCTCGTCCAGCCGGCAGGTTGGCGGAGCTGAGCCGGCCAGCAGGTGCCGCCTGGATGCCGGAAACCTCCATTCCGGCGGGGACGGCCTCGGTGACTGTCACCGAACTTCCGAGGACGAAGGTCCCGTCGACGACGCCACAGAGTCCACCGGGGGGCACACCCGCCGGGACGGAGATCGACCTGCCGTTCACTGTAAAGGTGAAGTGCCGGCCCTGAGCGACGCCCTCCCCGGCGACCTTGCAGACCTTCAGCCGGCTCTGGCCGGTGCGGTTGGTGAAAGTCGCCAGCGTCTGGCTCGAGATGTCACCCGCCACCACCTCGACGACGGCGGTGCCGGCGGCCAGGTCGACGTCGACCAGCCGGCCGGGTGGTGAAGTAACCACGCCGGCGAGGCTGTGGGTGTCATCGGCGACCTCCGTGACCGTCACCTCGCCCGCGGGCACTTCGATTGCCGGAGCGCACGCTCCCACGGGGACGACGACGCTCTGGCCAGCGACGAGGAACTCGAACCGTCCCGAGACGTCGAAGTCTTCTGCTGCCTTGCAGATCTCAAGGAAGCCGGTTGACGGCAGCTGGGCGACGGCGGGCGTCGCCGACGCGAGCAGCGCCATCGGGCTGGTCAGCAGAACGAGGAAAACGACGACCCGTCGAGCGCGCGCCACGAGTGAGCTCCGAACTCGGCGCTCAAAATTGTGCAGGTTGTGTACCAGGCGCTGGACGTGAATCTCGGGACTCTAGACGCGCAGTGATTCCAAAATCCAGCCTCTTGAAATCCTGTGGATTGCGCGCTCCCAGCCACTACAGATCGCGGGATCGGCACGCATGAGGAAAAAGCAGCCAGACGGGACCTTCACCGTTCTGTACGGCGAGTGGCGCGCCTGCAGGACACTGAGAAGGCACGGAAGGTACCAGCAGGGTACGTCTTCCTGAGCTCCCAGTCCCTCAAGTCCAACCCTCAAGTAGAGGCTGCTTGCGGTGTGGCATATCCGGACCAGCCACGGAGCTACCTTGCGTATTTGTGGAGGGTTTCGGACCTCCATTTTTGAGAGTCATCGGACGTAGTGATTCCCAACTCTGTAGGTGTTCCACGAGGGGAGGCGCGGCGAATCAGCAAAACAACCGTCATCCCCCGTTGGCGGCCGGGCCGAAGCGTCAGGCCGGGCGACGAGGGGCGAGCGTGGCCGCCACGGCCCGCCGGAGGCGGTCGCCCGTGGAACCTGGACCGACCGGGGGACCGGAGCGGTCTGGCGAGGAGGCGGGGGGCCGAGGGCGCGGCGACGGCGCGGTCGTCAGCGACCGGAGAGCTTGGTCGGCCGACGCTCGGATCTTCTCGAACTGCCTCAGAAGGCGCGTCCGCCCGCCCTCGAGCGCCTGGATCTCGGCCTCGACGCTCGCCCGGCGCTCCTCGAGCGCCGTCAGCACCCGCTCAGAGCGCTGTCGGGCCCTGACCAGGATCTCCTCGGCAGATGCCTGCGCACCCTGAAGGAGACCTTCTGCGTCGTATTGGGCGACGAGGAGAAGCTTTTCCGCTTGCGCTTCGGCTCGTTTTCGGAGTTCCGCCGCTTCCTGCAGAGCGGTTTGCTCTATTTCAGTCGCTCGTTCTTTGGCTCGTCTCACCGTCCGCTGGGCTGCTTCTTGCGCGGACCGGAGCGTGACAGCCGCGTTCTCGGTGACGTCGGTGACCCAGCGCTCATTGGTCTGGCGCTCGACGGGAGGCACCGTCCGGGCCCGAGCCTCGAGCTCCGCGACCTGGTCGGCAAGCCGCTTGGTGTCGGCCTCGGCTATCGCCAGTTGCTTCTCGAGTTCGGCCACTCGGGCGCTCAGTGCCCGTCGCTCGGCCCGCAGGGAGGTGGCCTCGCGGTCCATGTTCTGGAGGAGTTGGCGAACCTCCGCAGGCCATCCGTCGGCGGGCGCGGATGCGCCACCAGAGCCGCCGCGACCTTCCATCCCGGGTTCAAGCCGTCCCGGCGAGCGGACTTCTCCCAGCCTGATCACGACGACGCCTCCTGCGAACGCGTCTGACCTGCGATCCCCCCAGCACGTGCCTGCCCGGAAGGAGCGGAGAGCTCCCCGGGCAGGGAGAAGAGCACGCTTTGGCTGGTCAGAAGCTAGCTGAGTCGGGGCGCCAGCGTCGAGGGCCTTGACCCGAGGGAGAGGAGCTCACCGCCCGACGTCGTAGCCGGCGTCGGCCAACACCTGGCTGAGACGAGCGCGCTCGGCCGACGTCAGCGGGTCGCCGAGCTTGGCCGTGGTCGGGATCCCGAGGGCGATGCAGAGACAAATGAGGGCTGCATCATGCGCCGAGCGGATTGCAAGACGATGTTCCGAGCTCTCCTTGACCGTCCCTTGGCGATGGGCCCGCAGGCGCTGGCGTAAGGCGCGCACCTCTGTTGCCAGGCGTTGAAGGTCGAGACGGGAAGCACCCCCACCCGCACCTTCCGCCCGTTGTTCGAGGTCGAGCTGGCGCTGCAGGTCAGCCACTCGGTCCCTCAGGAACTGGAGCATGGCTTCGCTGGCCTGGACGCGGGCCTCGGCACGAGCGGCACGCTTCTCGGCCCCAGAGATGTGCTGCAGGAACAGTTCAATCTCCGCGGCAGGAATTGACGGAATGCCTGACCCAACGCCAGGGGAATAGGCCGGAGGTGGTTGGACTCGGGCGGTAGGCATCGACTCCGCCATCCGGTGGATGACATCTTCGAGAGCCACCTCGACCCGCCGAAGTCCACCCTGGGTCACCCGCGTCCGGTGCGCCACCACGCCGGCCCGCCGCCACTTCCGGATGGCGCTCACCGAGCAGC
>JALZEC010000382.1 GCA_030862235.1 Actinomycetota bacterium
GCCCACGGAACGTCTCTATGACATCCTCATAGCACTCGACATACCTGCTCATTCGTCGGTTTCGTTCCCGTTCGGATTCGGAAAGGTACCTCTCCACCAGACCAGAGAACGTGTCCAGAAGGAACAGACGCTTCCTGCTGGATCCGAGGTCGATGTAGTGTGCGATCGCCCGGGAGTACCCACCTCGGTTCACACCGCATTCGACGAGGTCTCCGGGGAGTTGCTTGGCGTGCCACGCCGCCCAACAGCAGACATAGCAGCGCCAGCGGATGTCGCTCTCATCCCAGGAGCGTGTTGCGCGCCCAAGGGTATACGCCTCGCGAAAGAGCGGGTCCTCGAGAAAGGGCGCGGCATGAACTGTCGTCAGTCCGTCTTCGTTGTACTGGGTCGGACCGACGAGAGCAACCTTGTCGCCGCTGACCCGTGAGACCAGATCCTGCGCCGCAGAGAAGACCGCGTACTTGAGCCTCCCGGGCACGATCTGCATCGATCTCTTCCTGTTCAACGGCGCGTCTGCTGAAGCCCGCCGACAGGATGGTGGAGTGCCGGATCTTTGTGGAGGATCAGCTTTGGGCTCACGTCGTTGACGACCTTCAGTCCCAGCGAGCCCAGGAGGGACGGGTCCTTCGTGGCCAGCATGTTGAAACCATGGGGAGGCCCCCCGAGGTATACCCGTTCGATGGGAATCACTTCGATCGGCTGCCCCGCCATGGAGTAGTTGTCGTGGAAGTCGCGAATGGCGTAAACAGAGTAGTTACGGGACAAGAGAAGCTGTGCCACCGAGGTGTTTGCCAAGCCAGCCGTCCAATCTACGTAATCACGGTGAATCTCGAAGACGAAATTGGGGGCGGTGCCGGTGGGCAGATCCAGGAACTCGACGGCGCCTCGGAGCGCCCTCTCCTCCCCGCCTTCGAGATCCAGCGAGATCAGATCCAGCGAGGGCAAACGGACTTCGCGGACGTAGTCAGCGACCGTCACCGACGTGACCACAATGCCATTTTCGGAGTCGCCCTCGTCGCTCGACTCACGGCATGAAGCCAGAGCGGCGTCACCTGCCAGACACAACGGGATTCCGCTCGTGTCCCAGACGGCACGGCGGTGAGCGCGCACGTTCTCGATTCCGTTCACCGCGATGTTGTGAAGCAACCTCCTGAACGCTCGCGGCATCGGTTCGAAGGCGTGAACCTCCCCGCGCGATCCAAGCCGCTTGGCGATCGGCAAGACGTGGTCGCCGATGTAGGCGCCGCCCACGAGAACGTGCCGAGCAGAGTCGGCGAGGCGGAGAAGAAGGCGCGTGGTCTGGGGCTCCCAGACGTGGTCCGGATGGGCGGTGGGACTCAGAAGGAGGGCCTTCTCGATCCGGCTTTCCGGAGCCACATCGAAGATGAGTCCGTCCTCGAGCATTACGCGATGGGTGTCGACCTCTTGAAGAGCAGCACGAACGAGAGGCCAGCGGACCTGGTCACGAAAGGTTGCAGGATCATCCGCTTCTTCTTCGGCTCGCCGCAACGCATCGAACAGCTGCTGGCGCAGGAATTCGTTCCGTCCTGCCACGGCGAGTGTCTCCTGGAGAACGTCAGCGTCGAGTCGAATCGCGGACATCACCAGTCTTCGCGGCGAAGGAAGACTTCGAGCGTGAGCAGCGTCCACAGCGAGTGCCCGTGATTCGCGATCCCGTGGCGGTGCTCACCGATCAGGCGGTCGAGCTCCTCAGGGACGACGTACCGCCGCAGCCGAGTGCTCGGAGCGCACAACATGGCGTCGAGGAAGGGCTCGAGATCGGTTCGCAACCATCGGTCAAGCGGTATACCAAATCCGTGCTTCCGCCGATGGAGCACCTCGTGCGGGAGCAGGTCGCCCACCGCGGCCTTCAAGACTCGCTTCAGGGACAGGCCGCGAAGCCGGAAGGACGCGGGGAGGCGCAGGGCGAACTCGACAAGATCCTTGTCGAGGAATGGCGACCGCACCTCCAGAGCGTGGGCCATTGCCATCCGGTCCACCTTGGGCAGGAGATCGTCGAGGAGATACGTCCGGAGGTTCAGGTCGAGGAGGCGGTCGGACACCCCTGCCCCGTCCGACGCGTTCCAGATCTCCTCGTAGCCTCGAACCGCCCAATCCGAGCAACCTGGCAGCAGCGCGTCACGCCATTCGATCGGCACGTAGCTGATCCACGACAGGAACGCCGTAGGCACGCTCTGGTGGGGCTGCGACAGGAGCCGGCGAAGGCCGCGTGCCTTCGGCCCCAGCCGCTGGACGGGGGGAAGCGAGACCCCCTTGTGAAGCACCGTCGCTACGGGGCCCGGGACCCAACGGAGCCGATGACGGATGAGGGCAGCCGCGAAACGCTCGTACCCGCCGAACAGCTCGTCCCCTCCGTCCCCGGACAGGGCAACCGTGACGTGCTTTCGCGTCAGCTCCGAAAGCAGGAACGTGGGAAGGGCGCTCGAATCTCCGAAGGGCTGGTCGTGATGCCAGACCAGTCGCTCGAGCAGATCGGCGGCGTCAGGCCTGACAACGAACTCGACGTGCTCGGTGCCCCACCTTTGGGCGACCAGTCGGGCATAGGGACGCTCGTCGAAACCCTCATCGTCCTCGAAACCGATGGTGAACGTCGATACATGGTCGGTCAGGCCCGCCATCAGGCTGACGATGGTCGAGGAGTCGACCCCCCCGCTGAGGAACGCACCCAAGGGAACATCGGAGATCAAGCGCTTCTCGACGGCCGCGGTGAGAAGCCGGCGCACCTCAATGGCTGCGTCGCCAAACGTCAGATCGACCGGGAGGACCTCGGTCGCGCCCGGCAGGCGCGGCTCCCAGTAGGGCTGCAGGAGGGGATCCCGTCCTGGCTCCACGGTGAGGACGTGACCGGGGGGCACGCTGCAGATGCCTTCATAGAACGTTCTCGGCGTCGGCACGTAGCCAAAGGTGAAGTACGCCGGGACCGCTTCCGGAGCAAGTCGCCGCGGAACGGCGGGATGGGCGAGCACGGCCTTGATCTCGCTTCCGAAGACGAAGGAGTGGCCGTCACACCAGTAGTAGAGGGGTTTCTTCCCCAGCCGGTCCCGTCCCAGGATGAGGCGGCGACGCCGTTGGTCCCAGATCGCGAAGGCGAACATCCCGTCGAGGCGGCTCGCCAGGTGCACCGCATCGGCATCTTCGCCGAGGTGGGCGAGGACCTCCGTGTCACCCTGGGTCCTGAAGGCGTGGCCTGCTTCCGTCAGCTCATCACGCAGTTGCCGGAAGTTGTAGACCTCGCCGTTCAGGACGGCACCGACACTGCCATCTTCATTCGTGATCGGAGGGTCGCCGGTCACGAGGTCGATGACCGCAAGACGCGTCTGGCCGATGAGAACCCCCGGCTGTTCGTAGACACCCCGGGAGTCCGGGCCGCGATGCTCGAGCAGCGCGAGTTGCTCGTTCAGGACGCGCCGAGGGGCGAGGTCGGAAGAGAGGGTTCCAGCTATACCGCACATGCTTGGGGGCCACCGTAGTTCTTGTGTCAGTCCGGTCGCTTGGGGCCCGGATCCTGACAATGAGGGCGCGCTACCCTGCCCCGATGCCCCTGCGGGTCATGGTGACCGGCGGCGCCGGGTTCATCGGGAGTCGGCTGACGCGCCGCTTGGCCGCGGAAGGGCACGCGGTCGTCGTGATCGACACCTTTTTGCCGCAGGTTCACGGCGAGGCTCCTCCGATCCCCTCGGACGAGGTCCTCCGGATCGATGTGCGGGACGAGGCGCGGCTGCGGAGGGCCATGCGTGGCGTTGAGGTGGTCCACCACCTGGCCGCGGAAACGGGAGTAGGTCAGTCCCAGTACGACATCGCGCGCTACGTGAGCGTCAACACCTTGGGTACGGCGGCCGTCCTTCAGGCGGCGGTGGAAGCCGGCGTTGGGCAGGTCGTCCTCGCATCCTCCCGGGCCGTCTACGGCGAGGGCTCGTACCGCTGCCGCGGCTGCGATTCCCCCGTGCGGCTTCTCGGTCGTGACATTGAGGCGATGGAGGCCGGACAGTTCGACGTCCGCTGTCCGACGTGTCGTGGGACATGCGAGTACATGCCCACTCCCGAAGAGGCGGATCTTGCCGCCACCTCCGTTTACGGGCTCACGAAGGTGCAGCAGGAGCAGCTTGCGGCTCACGTTGCCCGGACGCATGGGATCTCCCTCACCGTCCTCCGCCTGTTCAACGTCTTCGGAGCCGGGCAGTCGCTCCGCAACCCGTACGCCGGAGTCATCGGCACCTTCTTCCGACGCTTGCGCGCCGGCCTCGGGCTCGAGTTGTACGAAGACGGTCAGATGCTTCGTGACTTTGTCCCCGTCAACGACGTCGTCGACGTCTTCGCTCGCTGCACCGGCAACGAGGTCGCCTTTGGAAAGACGTGGAACGTCGGGACCGGCGCAGCGGTGACCCTCGAAGAGCTGGCGAGCACACTCGCCGACGCCATGGGTGTGCCGCTGCGGGCGGAGATCAGCGGGCGGTACCGGCTGGGCGACGTTCGCCATGCCGTCGCCGACGTGGCGCGCCTCCGGCACGACCTCGGGTACGAGCCGAGCAGCGATCTCTCGAGCGGACTCAAGGGCTTCGTGCAGTGGGCCCTCGAGAACGAGCAAAGCGCGCCCGACGAGCTTGCGGAACGAGAGCTACGCGTACGCAACATCCTCCGCGCCGCCAAGACGTGACAGGTCACATCGCCGCGTTCGTTCCGAACGTCCTCCGTTTCTCCCCGGGTCAGCGGTCCCGTATCGAGCTCTGGGCGTCCTTCCTGGAAGCGGCGGGCTGGACGATCGGGCTCCACCCGTTCGAGGACCAAGACCTTCACCAGGTCCTCTACGAAGAGGGACGCACTGCCGATAAGGCCCGCCACCTCCTCACCTGCTACCGGCGCCACATCACCTCCCTTGTGCGAAAGGTCGACGGAGCCGACCTCGCTTTCGTGTACCGCGAAGCCGCGCTCGTCGGCCCCGCCCTCAGCGAACGCCTGCTCGCGCGCCGACCGATACCGCTGATCTACGACCTCGACGATCCGACATGGCTTCCGTACCGGAGCCCGACCAGCGGCTGGATGAGCTTGCTCAAGTTCCCCGGCAAGACCCGTTCCCTCTTCCGCCTCGCCGACCACGTCATCACCATCAACGCGACGATCGGTGGCTACGCCGGCCGCTTCAATCCCGACGTGACCGTCATCCCCAACTGCGTCGACACCCACCGATACCGCCCGCAGCCTCGGGCGAGCGAGGGCGGCGTCCGCCTTGCTTGGATCGGCAGCCACAGCACCATGCGCAACCTGGCCACCATCACCAACGCGTTGCGCCAGGTCCAGGCGGCGGCGCCCGTCTCACTGCGCATCGTGGGCTCTGGATCGGTGCCGCTCGAAGGAGTCAGGGCCGAGGTCGTCGAGTGGTCGCCCGATACCGAAGTCCAGGACCTCGCCGAGTGCGACATCGGCCTCGTGCCCGTCGACGACGATCCGTGGAACCACTGGAAGTTCTTCTTCAAGACCATCCAGTACATGGCGCTGGGCCTCCCGGTCGTGGCGCGGCGGGTCGGCTCGAACTCGGAGATCGTCGAGGAGGGAGTGACCGGCTACCTCGTCGAGAAAGAAAGGGAGTGGATCGACCGCCTCCTTCTTCTTGCCCGCGACGAACCGCTCCGGAGACGCATGGGCGAGGCGGCTCGCGCCAGCGTCGTCGAGCGCTTCTCGCTGGATCGCCAGATGCCCCGCCTGGTGTCCGTCTTCGAGACCGTGCTCGCTGGCTCTCGGTCTATCGCCTGAGATCCTGCACCGGCGGCGACGACGAGAGCCGACCCGTCGTCCTCAGATGGTGGGCGATCTCTTCGTAAAGGAGGGCGGTGTCGGCGACGAGACGTTGTGTACTGAAGTGCCGTTGGGCCCGGTCTTTGGCCGCATCGCCCATCCGCCGTCGAAGGGCTTCGCTGGACAGGATCCTCTCGACCGCGGCAGCGATATCCGAGGGAGACGACGTGGTGACGAACCCCGTCTCGCCGTCGATCACCACTTCGGCAGCGCTGCCGACGTTCGTCGTAACTGCCGGAGTTCCCATCGCCGACGCCTCGATCAGTGACACCGGCATCCCCTCGTTGTCCGACGTGAGCACGACGACGTCGCAGGCGGCGTAGATCGTCTCGACGTCCCGCCGCCACCCCAGGAACCGGATCCCTGCGCCGAGAGGTGCCGCACGAGCACGCACGTCGGCGAGGAGCTCACCTTCGCCCGCCACGACAAAGGTCACGTCGGCCTGACGCGACGCGAGCTCCTTGGCCGCGGCGATGAACCGGTCAGGCCGCTTCACGGCGGTGAGCCGAGCCACGTAGCCGACGACGCTGCCGCTGCGACCGAGGCCCAGCATGTCCCGCGCCAGTTCTCGGGGAGGCGCTGGGGGAAGGCTCACCCCAGGAGGGACGATCACGTATTGCTCGGGGCGACCGATGCCAGCGGCGACGAGATCGTCGCGCACCTGGCGCCCGACCGCGACGAGCCGCGTGGTCGAGCGCGCCAGGATTCGCTCGGCTCGGACGATGCCGCGTTGAGTGTTCCCGGCGAAGTAGCCATAGAGCAGGTGACCATGGAACGTGTGGACGGTGGCTGGCACCCGGCTGACGATGGCGCCGACGCGACCGAGCAAGCCGGCCTTGGCGGTGTGGGTGTGGACGATGTGCGGCCGGAACCGACGGATCTCACGGGCGATCGTCCGCAGCGCGAGGATGTCGCTCCCAGGGTCGGGCGCGCGCCCCAGCCCGTGCACCCTGACCGCTTTGATGTGGGGGGCCCGCAACTGCAGGTAGTCAGCCTCACCTGGGTCGACTTTGCCGACGAGGAGCCGCGTCTGAAAGCGCGGCGGTCGGAGCCCTTCGGTGAGCCCCACCACCTGAACCGCCGGCCCGCCCACGTTCATCCGAGCGATCACGCGGAGCACCCGGATGGCGTCGGCCGGCAGTGCCGCCGTCGACCCGCTCGTAGGGACCTCGAGCGCCGAGTGTGGCGCCAGGGATCCGTCGAGATCCAGGGGCGCTCCTTTCGAGGCTGTCGAGCTGAGGTTCCCCGCCTTGCCCGAGCAACTGTAGTAGCGCGACCCCGAGTCACTACGCTTCGGCGTCATCCACCCCTCCCCGGCTGACCGGAGGCCGATCCCCGCATATGCGAGGGCTGTCCTGCTGGCCATCGTTGCCGCCGGGGCCATGGTCGGGCTCCTGTTCCTCCGGCGGACGAAGGCGCGCCGGAAGCCCAAGAGCCGGTGGGGTCGCGTCGAACGCCTCACCTCGCGACAACACTCGAGCCCGGGCCACCAGTCCCCGAGACGGCTTCGCTCGCGGCTGCGGTGGGCGTTCTTCGCAGTGCTCTCGCTGACGCTCGCCGGCGTGGCGGCAACCGTGGCGTTGTTCGTGTGGCCCAGTGTGAGCCACCCTTCGTCGGCCGACGCCGTCGTCGTGCTGTCAGGTGACCACGGCGAGCGCCTTCCTCGCGGGCTCGAGCTCATGCGTGCCGGAATCGCCCCCACCCTTGTGCTCGACGGAACACCCGACTCCCCCGAGGTCGAGCGCCACTGTTCCGAGCCGCGGCCGTTCGAGGTCGTGTGCCTTCGGCCAGCGGTCGACAACACGCGGCAAGAGGCGCGGATCGCCGCTCGACTTGCTGCCGAGCGTCAGTGGAAGAGCCTCGTTGTGGTGACGTCCACGCAGCACGTCACACGGGCGCGCATCCACTTCGAACGCTGCCTGAAGGGAAGTGTGCACATGGTCGGCGCCCGACCTTCGTACGGCCTCAGCACCAGCCTCGGCCAGATCGCGAGGGAGTGGATCGGCGCGTTCCATGCCCTCCTCTTCACTCGCACGTGCTGACGCTCAGCGCAGGATGAGGTGGTCCTCCAAGACCAACGCCTCGAACGACGCCTGCTGATACGTCCGTATGGCATGAGCGGGAGTGCAGACGATCGGTTCCTGGATGTTGAACGACGTGTTCAGCAGGACGGGAACGCCGGTGATGTCCTGAAAGGCCCGGATCAGCTCCCAGTACCTCGGGTTGGTCGCCCGGCTCAC
>JALZEC010000384.1 GCA_030862235.1 Actinomycetota bacterium
GCCAACGAGGCGCGGGTCGAGTTGGAGCTCGAGGACTTCAACCGGGTGGGCCGGCGGGTCCCTCACATCGCAGACACCAAGCCTCACGGACGCTTCCACATGACCGATGTCGACCGCATCGGTGGCATTGCCGTGGTGATGCGGGAGCTCCTCGACGCCGGGCTCCTCGACGGCGACTGCTTGACGGTCACCGGCCGGACGCTGGCGGAGAACCTGGCCGCCCTCGACCCACCCGCGCCCGACGGCCAGGTCGTGCACCCTCTGTCCACCCCCATCCACGCCCAGGGAGGCATCGCCGTCCTCCGGGGGTCGCTCGCCCCCAACGGCGCGGTGGTCAAGATCGCCGGTCTGGACAACCTTCGCTTCGAGGGCACAGCCCGGGTCTTCGAGGGCGAGGAGCACGCCATGGAGGGAATTCTCGGGGGGCGGATCCGACCCGGTGACGTGGTCGTCATCCGCTACGAAGGCCCCAAGGGCGGACCGGGGATGAAGGAGATGCTTGCCGTCACGGGAGCCATGAAGGGTGCCGGCCGAGGCGCCGACGCGGCGCTGGTCACCGACGGCCGCTTCTCGGGCGGTACGCACGGATTCTGTGTCGGGCACGTGGCGCCCGAGGCGGTGGACGGGGGGCCGATTGCGTTCGTGGCCGACGGCGACCGCATCGTCATCGACGCCGAGTCCCGCACGATCGACCTTCTCGTCGACGAGGTCACCGTGGCTGCCCGCCGGGCTGACTGGAAGCTCCCCGCTCCCCGCTACACCTCGGGCGTGCTGGCCAAATACGCCCGGCTGGTGACCGGTGCCGACCGGGGCGCCATCACCGAGCCATAACCGGCCGCCCCGAACGGCCCGGCCCCGGCCTCCCCGTTTCAACCGGCCCCGCCCTCCTCGTTTCAAAGACGGCCCCGGCCTCCTCGTTTCAAGACGGATGGGAGGTGGGTAGGGGCGCCAGCGGCTCCGATCAGGGGGAGGCGACGCATGACGGATCAGCAGCGACCTGCATCCGAAGGGCTCGAGACTCGGGGGACGCCGACCGACGTCCCACCTTCGGACAAGCCGGTCCCCGAACTGCTGGCGGACGTCACGGCCAAGGTCGCCGAGCTCCTGCGCCAGGAGTTGGAGATGGCCAAGGTCGAGTTGAAGGACGAGGTCCGGCAGGCGGCCAAGGCGGGCGGGATGCTCGGCGGGGCTGCGCTGCTCGGGTACTTCAGCGCGCTGTTGGCCTCGTTCGGCCTGGCGTGGTGGTTCGATCGCAAGCTCCCCCGGTGGATGGCGTTCTTCCTGGTGGCCGGCCTGCAAGGGGCGGCGGCGGCCGCCCTCGCCCAGCGCGGCCGCGAGGAGATGCTCCGCGTCGACCCGGTGCCGACGCAGACGGTGGAGACGCTCAAGGAAAGCGTGGAGTGGGCCAAGGCCCAAGCCGGCTGACCGCTACCGCTGACCTCGAGGCCGTTAGGCGCAGCCCTCGATCCAGCGCACGGGCCCGGCCAGACCGGCCCGGAAGGTCGTGACGACCCGCCCGTCGGTCTCGAAGACCATGCCCAGGTGCTTCAGGGCGGGATCGGTCGGCGTGTAGACGAGGTAGTGCCCGCTGGGCACGTACGGGTGGCCTTCGACGCTGATCCGCCCCGGATAGGCGCGCTTCACCTCGTCTTCCGTGCTGCCCACGCCGATGCCCGACACTGTCCGTGTCCGGGGACCGGAGGTGCTCCGTCCGGACACCTCGATCCGGGCGATGCGCCCGTCGACCACCATGAACCTTCTGTCGTCGGGGCCGCTGTCCGCCCGGGCGTGCAGGCACCCCCGCCCCAGGTCGCTCTCCGGGATGGGCCGGATCTGCACGCCCGCCGCGGTCGACGCCTCGGCCAGCGTCATGCCGATGTCCACCGGCCCCAGGCCATCGAGGCTGAGCCGCGCCTCCTCGTACGCCACCCGGGACGGCCGCGTCGTCGCGGGCGCCGTCGGCTGGGTGGCAACCGGCCCACCTCCCCCACCCGTGACCGTCGTCCCGGTGCCGGCTGTGGTGGCCGTCGGAGCCGTCGTGGAAGTGGGGGCCACGGTGGCGGTCGTTGCCACCGGCTTTACCACCTCTGACCCCACCCGGCCGGAGTCGTCCCTCAGGACGAGCAGACCGACCACTCCGAGCACCAGGGCGGTTGTCACCGCCACGACCACCAACGGCCAGATGCGACGCCCGTCGGGAGGCTCCACCCCCGGCAGCCGGGTCGTTGCCGTACTCGCCGTGTCATGCTCCGCCGACGCCATCACATCTCCTCTGTCCGTTCGGATCGATGGCAGCAACCCTGCGCTCCGACGGTAACCCTCCCATCGCCGCTTCGTATCGAAATGGCAACGATGTTGATGGGCCGCCTGCGGCGGCCTTCCCGGCCGGGGCCCCAACCCCGGCCTCCTCCCGAGCGTGGGG
>JALZEC010000097.1 GCA_030862235.1 Actinomycetota bacterium
CGAGGACAAGGCGGACAACGCCTCGGTCAACCGCGGTTTCGGTACCGGCCTCGACCAGGGTCCGTGCCACTCCTGCCACGAAGGCAAACCGGATCGGCATTCCCAGAAGCTAGGACCGCCGCGTAGAGGCGCGGGCCAAGCCGAGCCCACCGACCGCGAAGGCGCCTACGGGCTTTGTACGGCGCTCTCTTCCATGCGGCGGGCGAGGGCTTCGATGTCCTCGAGCCGGAAGCGTCGATGTCCGCCAAGAGTCACTACGTATGGGACCAGTCCCATGGCCGCCCACCGGCTGACCGTTTTCGGCGACACCCGCAACCTGGCTGCTACTTGGCCTGGAAGCAGGAACTGGTCGTCAGAGTTGAACGACACTGCAAAACCCCCCCGGCTCGCCGCTGAGCGTTGGGCGCGCCTCATGTAGGCGCACCTTATACCTTCTTTGTCAAATTGGACAAGGGAGACATTCCCTGCACTATATTCACCCACACTGATGTGTCCAGCACTTCCCCATTAGGGACAGATCGGAGACGGGAATGAACGGCGTCGGAAGTTCCACGCACGGCGGCGAGCCGGGCTGGGTGGTTGTGTTGGAAGCGGCGACCGCAGTCGAGGGCTCCTCCCTGCACCGGATGCTCGAGCTTCTGTCTGACGTAGGTGGGGTAGCTCTCCACTGCCCCGATCGCTATGCGATCCAGATGGAGATCGACGCGGGCGGACAGCCCGAGGCGCTCTTCGTGGCGTTCAGCCAGTGGAGTTTGGCCCACGCTCGGGTCGGTGATCCTCCTCCCCCCGTGGTCCGGTCCGAGGTGCTTTCTCGGGAGGAGTTCGAGCGCGACTGCCGGCGTGCCTCCGACGGCACTGGTGCTCAGGTAGCGGCGCCTGATCGTTCGCTGCGGCTGCTGTCCAGCTGACGCAGCAAGCTCGAAGGCGCTCACGGCTGGGTAACGAAGTTCACCGGAGCGGACCCTTCCTCCCCGGTATCCGTCTCGTTCTCGTCTCCCGGAAGCCAGAAGATCATCTGGAACCGAGAGCCCCTCGGAAGCCTTCCCTGGTGAGGGCCGGCATGTCCGTGAGGGCGAATGCATCGGAAGACGACGCCCCTCACGCGCAGTCCCCATGCGCACCTGCGCACCGCCTCGTCGGTCATGCCTTCGTTTTCGGGACCGAGTCTGGCCGAGTTGAGAAGATTGTCCAGAATGAGCCAGATGACCTATCGCGCCACTGAAAGCTCAGCCGACGTCTGCATCTCCGACTGGGACGGTCTGCGACTTACCGGACGAACCAGCCCGTGAGGGTTCCGGTCGCCAGGCTGCTGCTCTCCATCGCCGCCTTCACTTCGTCAAGATCTGTCCCGGGCGAGAGCCCCAGCGGGGAGCCCAGGGCGTAGAGCCGGAACACGTAACGGTGGGGGTCGTCGCCCACTGGCGGGAGCGGTCCGCCGTAGCCTTCCTGGCCGAAGTCGTTCGGCCAGACCGTGGCCTGCGGTGGCGACTGCGCCTCCTCGATCGACCTCATGCTCGGGTCGATACCGGTCACCAGCCAGTGCACGAACGGTCCGCGCGGCGCATCCGGGTCCTCGCAGAGCAGGGCCAACTCGACGGCGCCAGGAGGCGGTTCGTCCCACTCCAGAGCCGGTGATCGGTTGCCGCCGTCCTTCGTGAACCGGGGCGGCAAGGTCGTGTTGTCGTTGAATGCCGGTGAGCGAAGAGCGATGACGTTCCCGGCGTCACCCCCGGCGGAGGGCCGCTCGCCATACGGTCCCCGGGCTCGGTCGTCGCGCAGACCCGGTGAGACCGCGTCGTTGTCACGACGCATGATCCGGTTCGCGGTCTCATCGGCTTGCTCGTCGGGAATGCCCTCCCTCTCGAGCTCGCCCCGGAGTCGGGTGCGCTGCACGTCATAGCTGTGGCTGCCGGGTGTAGGCATGACGATCCCTCCTCGTTGACCGCGAGCTACCCGTCTACCTTCCCTTTCATGCCACCATCAGACCAACCGGTAGAGCCCTGCGGGAAGGGCGCGGTCACCAGTTCCACGACGCGGCCAAGTCCTGCCTGATGGTCGCGGCAAAGCCCTCGAGGGCGCCGACCAGCTCCTCTGAGCTCAGCTTCATCTCCGAGGAACGAACGTGCCACACCGCTACGCCGTCAGGTCTCCGGGCCTTGATGACCGCGAAGACCGACTCGATGAGGTACTCGTCGACCACGCCTATCGTGTCCAATCCAGCCAGGAGCTCGCTGAAGGGGACGGGTGCGAGTGGAACCTGCGGTCGGGGACCGAGCGTGCCTCTCCACGCCTTTATCAGCCTCTCGCGGATCGACGTGGTGAGGCCCTCGAGAACCCCCAGCCGTTCCTCCGGCGTCAACGGCGCGCCACCGCTGCGAACCGACCAGGCGGCGCTCCCATCCTCAGCTCGAAGCTTGAGGAGTGCGAACACGGACTCAACCGCCATGCCCTCACCGAGTGTGACGGTCCCATACCCCGCGAGCAGCTTGCTGAACGGCATAGGTTCCTCAGGCAACGCACCCATCCTCCGCATGACTCACGCCGGAGGAAGGTACTCGCGTCGCCCGATCGGGTGAGGACGTTGGACCTCGCTGCCCCTGGGATCCACGAGGTCCGATCCCTCCTCAGCTCGGCACCCGCCGTCGTGGGTTCTTCACGAGGCCTGGGGTGTGGCATTGACAGCTGTCGTACCCTAGAGGCGGAAACCGGCTGGGAAACCCCGGAATCTGCGCTCCTTGGTTGACCGCCGCGACCAGGAGCGCGGGAGCCGTCAGGTCAATTTGCGGGAAGTCGGATCGCGTCCAGGCTTCGGACAGCCCCGGAGGCGGCCGATGTCACCAGCGCCGCATAGGTGCGCAGTGCGAGCGAGACGGCGCGCTGGCGGTCACGGGGCGTGAAGGCTTGATCACCCCGCGCCAACTCGTCTCGCCGCCGCCGTGCCAGCTCACCCTTGTCGACATCGAGCGTGATCAACCGTCGGGGAATGTCGATCGTGACCTGGTCCCCATCACGGACGAGCGCGATCGCTCCCCCTTCGGCCGCCTCCGGCGACACGTGGCCGACCGAGAGCCCCGGGTCGCGCCGATAGGCGTGCCGAGGGTCCCGAATCGTTGGTCGCGGGTGCGATCTTGCACAGGTGCGGCACACGTCTGCTCAGCTCCTCGACGTCGGCCATGGCGAAGTCGACCTCGCCCTCGCGCGCGGCAGCGAGGATGTGCAGCACCGTATTCGTACTCCCGCCCATTGCGATGTCGAGCGCCATGGCGTTGATGAACGCCCGTCGATTGGCGATCGACCGGAGCAGGACCGAGCGGTCGTCCTTCTCGTAGTGACGACGGGTCATGTCGACGACCACACGACCGGCCTCCCGGAAGAGGCACTGGCGATCGACATCCGTCGCGAGCATCGTGCCGTTTCCAGGCAGGGCGAGACCCAGCGCCTCGACGAGACAGTTCATGGAATTTGCCGTGAACATGGCCGAGCAGGACCCGCAAGTGGGGCACGCCGATCGCTCGACTCGTTCGAAGTCACCCTCGGACGCCGAGGGGCGGCCGGCGATCACCATGGCGGCGATCAGGTCGACCTTGACGTCGGCGTCGCCGAGCCGAACCTTGCCCGCCTCCATCGGACCGCCCGACACGAAGACCGTCGGGGGATGTCGGGTGATGTGGGCCGGTCGGGCACGGCTGGGAGCTGCCAATGTACGACCATGAAGATTGCGATAGCCGCCGACCATGCCGGCTACCCACTGAAGGTCGCCGTGGTCCAATGGCTCTCCGAAGCCGGGCACGAGGTCCTCGACCTGGGCACGCACTCCGAGGAACCGGTCGACTACCCGCCTCTGTGTGCTGAAGCGGGGACCGCCGTCGTCGAGGGTCAGGCCGAGGTGGGGATCGTCATCGGAGGAAGCGGCCAGGGTGAGGCGATCGCGGCCAACAAAGTCCACGGCGTGCGTGCCGCTCGGCGGGCGGCACGAGGCGCGCATCAGACAGATCGTGACATCGAGCGTGAGCAATGTGAGAGAGGCCGGCGGTAGGGCCCTGCCGAACCTCGAGCTGCGGCGTGACCCTCATCCGGAGCGGCCGCCGGGCGGCGGTGCCGCTCAAGGCCGTTGTGACCGGTTGCCGGTTACGGGCGCTCGCCGAGGCGAACATTGATGGTGCGCTGGTCTCCCCCGCGCCCCAGTGTCACCTCGAGGCTGTCCCCCGGGTCGCGCCCGCGAAGGATGCCGAGGAAGTCCTCGAC
>JALZEC010000446.1 GCA_030862235.1 Actinomycetota bacterium
CTGGTGGATGCCCGACTCGTGGGCGAAGGCATTGCGGCCCACCACCGCCTTGTTGTACTGGATGGGGTACCCGGTCAGGCGGCTGACGAGCCGGCTCGTCCGGGCCAGCTCCTCGGTGCGAACGCCCACTTCGACGCCAGGGAACTGATCCGGGCGGATCTTGATAGCCATGACCACCTCTTCGAGGGCGGCGTTGCCCGCCCGCTCCCCCAGCCCATTGACGCACACCTCGACCTGCCGGGCCCCTGCCTGTACGCCCGCCAGCGAATTGGCCACGGCCAGGCCCAGGTCGTTGTGGCAGTGGGTGGACGTGATGTAGCTCCCCTTGACCTCGCGGCGCACGTATTGGATCAGCGCTCCGAAGTCCCAGGGGATGCCGTACCCGACGGTGTCAGGGATGTTCAACGTCGTGGCGCCGGCGTCGACCGCCGCCTGGAGCACCTCGAGCATGAAGTCAAGAGGCGTGCGGGTGGCGTCCTGGGGGCTGAACTCGACGTCGTCGGTGTGCTCCCGGGCCCGGGCCACGCCGGTTCGCGTGGCCTGGATCACCTGCGCCGGGGTCATCTTGAGCATGTGCTCCATGTGGTTGGGGCTGGTGGAGATGAACACGTGGATGCGGGCACGGGCGGCGTCTTGCACCGCTTCCCAGCAACGGTCGACGTCGGCAACGTGGGTGCGGGAAAGGCCGGCGATCACCGGCCCCTCCACCTTGCGGGCGATGGCCTGAACCGCTTCGAAGTCCCCTTGGCTGGCCACCGGAAAACCGGCCTCGATGACGTCGACGCCCAGACGAGCCAACTGTTCGGCGATCTCGAGCTTTTCCGCCGAGTCGAGGGAGATGCCCGGCGACTGCTCGCCGTCCCGGAGGGTGGTGTCGAAGATGATGAGGCGTTCGCTACCGCGGTTTCCGTTCTCCATGGGGGTCTCCGTTCGACTTCTTTCGTGATCCGGGAAACAAAAAACCTCTCGGCCCGAGGGCACGAGAGGTTTGGCGAGCACCGGAGGCGCTCGCCGCTAGGTAAGGAGGAGGACCGACGCGATCTTCTGGCGGTGGGCGAAGACAGACATCCGAATCGATGGTGCCAGTTTCGGCTGAACCCGTCAAGTAGGGTCGTTCGGCGTGTTCCGCTTCCTGTTTCGCACCATCTTTCGCTTGACGCGTCTGGTCTTCCGGGTTGGTCTGCTGACCGGGCTGGGCTTCGCCGCCGTCAAGCTCGTGCAGAGCCGAAGGGGTGGATCCGGCTTGGGCGGCGGGGCCGAGTGGACGGCGGCCCCTCCCGGCCGACCGGAAACCCGTCGGCGGCGAGGAGGCGAGACCCCGCTGGTCGACCCACAGATGCTCCGCGGAGTGAGCCTCAAGCGGGGTGACGCTCGCCCTGGAGGCGACGGGCAGGCCGGCGCCCAACCCGAACCCCCGCGGGAACGGGCCTCGGCGCCCGTCCCGACTCAACCGGTGAAGCCGACGGTGCCCGCACCCGAAGCGGCGGAACCGCCGACGCCGGCGCCGGCCGCGGCTCGGACGGAAACGGCGGCCAAGAAGGCGCCGGTCAGGAAGGCGGCAGCGAAGAAGGGGGCGGCGAAGAAGAAGGCGGCGGCTGGCGTCAAGAAGGCGGCGGTCAAGAAGGCCGCGGGAGTGCGAAAGGCGGCGGTCAAGAAAGCAACGGCCAAGAAGGCAACGGCCAAGAAGACGGCCAAGAAAGCAACGGCCCAGAAGGCGGCGGTCAAGAAAGCGGCAGCGAAGAAGGGCACCGCGAAGAAGGCGGCAGCGAAGAAGGCAACCCGGACTTCGACGGCGAGGTCTGGCAGCCGGGCCGCCGGTCCTCGGTCAGTCGACCGCGTGGGTCAGGGCGTGCACGTGGAGGATCCCGGGCTGCGCCCGTAGGTCGGCGACCACCTCCTGGGGAAGGGGCTGATCGGTGGACAGCACCATGAGCGCGGCCTCGCCCGATGCTGACCGTCCCACGTCCATGTCCGAGATGTTGACCCCCGCCTGACCGACTCGAGTCCCGACGAAGCCGATCATCCCTGGCCGGTCGTCGTTGCGGACGACGACCATGTGCCGGGCGGGAGGGATGTCCACCATGTGGTCGTCCACCATCACCAGACGGGCTTCGTCACGGAGGCCGAACAGGGTGCCGGCGACGCCATGGTCCGCTCCCCGTACGGTGACCAGGTTGACGTAGTCGTGGGCCTCAGAGTGGCGGGACTCGTGCACGTTGAGGCCATGCTCCAAGGCCAGCTGTGGAGCGTTCACGTAGGAGACGGGCTCGTCCGTCAGCTCGCCGAGCACTCCCTTGAGCACGGCCAGGGTGAGGATGCGGGTGTCGTAATCGGCGAGTTGCCCCTGGTACGCCACCTCGAGCCGGTCGGGTGCCTTCTGATTGAGCTGGGCGAAGATCCGCCCCAGGCGCTCGGCGAGCGGAAGGAAGGGGCGCACTGTCTCCGACGCCTCGGAGGCGTCCACGTTCACCGCATAGGGGACGAACTCCCCGGCCAAGGCCAGGATGACCTGCTCGGCAATCGTGTCGCCTGCCTTGTCCTGGGCTTCGGCGGTGCTGGCGCCCAGGTGGGGCGTCACCACCACCGGGTCGAGGCCGAACAGGGGCGAGGACGTGCACGGCTCCTTGGCGAACACGTCCAGGCCGGCGCCGCCGAGGCGTCCTTCCTGAATGAGCCGGTAGAGGGCGTCCTCGTCAACGATGCCGCCGCGAGCGGTGTTGATCACCCGCAGCCCGGGCTTCGCCTTAGTCAGCAGCTTCTCGCTGATCAGCCCGACGGTCTCGGGGGTGCGGGGAAGATGGATGGTGAGGAAGTCCGCCACCGCCACCAGCTCGTCCAGCGGGAGGAGCTCCACTCCCATCTGGCGGGCCCGCTCGGGGGAGACGTAGGGGTCGTAGGCGGCGAGGCGCATGCCGAATGCCGACGCCCGCTGTGCCACCAGGGCGCCGACCCGCCCCAGCCCGACGACGCCCAGGACCTTGCCGTGAAGCTCGACGCCCGTCCATCGCGACCGCTTCCACTGGCCCCCCTTGAGGTCGGCGTGGGCCTGGGGAACGTTTCGGGCCTGGGCCAGCAGGAGGGCCATGGCGTGCTCGGCGGCGGAAACGACGTTGGAGTGTGGAGCGTTGACGACCATCACGCCTCGCCGCGTGGCCGCCTCGACGTCGACGTTGTCCAGGCCGATGCCCGCTCGCCCAACGACGACGAGGTCGCGGCCCGCCTCGAGGACCTCCTCGGTCACGTCGGTCTGGGAGCGGATGACGAGAGCGTGCGCTCCCTTGACCGAGTCGAGCAGCGTCTCGGGGGTGAGCTGGAGCTGGACGTCGACCGTGTGCCCGGCGTCGCGCATCCGCGCCAGCCCGCGGTCGGCCAGCTCCTCGGTGACAAGGATGCGTGCCACCGACTACCCGACGGACTCGTTCAGCAGCCGCCCGATCCGGTTGAGGCCTTCCTCCATCTGCTCGTCGCCCAGGGCGTAGGAGAGGCGGGCGTAACCGGGTGCGCCGAACGCTTCTCCGGGGACGATCGCCACCTTCACCTGCTCGAGCACGATCTCGGCCAGCTCGAGGGTGCTGGCCGGCTTCCGCTCGCCCATGACTCGCCCGAGCACCCCTTCGAAGTTGGGGAAGGCGTAGAACGCGCCCTCGGGCTCGATGCAGGTCACGCCGGGCATCTCGGCGAGCAGGGCGTGCATGCGCTGCCGGCGGCGGTCGAACGCCTCCCGCATCGTCTCCACGCACTCCAAGCTCCCGTTCAGGGCGGCCAGGGCCGCCCGTTGGGAGACGTTGGCCACGTTGGACGTGGCGTGGGACTGGAGGTTGGCGGCGGCGGAGATGATGTCCTTGGGACCGACCATCCAGCCCACCCGCCAGCCAGTCATGGCGAACGTCTTGGCCACGCCGTTGATGACGACCGAGCGATCGGCCAGGTCGGGGACGAGGCCGGGCATCGAGGTGAACTCGACGTCCCCGTAGACCAGGTGCTCGTAGATCTCGTCGGTCACCACCCACAGCCCGTGCCCGGCCGCCCACTGCCCGACGCCTTCAACCTCGGCACGGGGATACACCGCGCCGGTCGGGTTGGAGGGAGAGACGAACAGCAGGATCTTGGTGCGATCCGTCCGGGCCGCCTCCAGGGCGTCGACTGAGGCCCGGAACCCGGTCGACTCGTCTGTGGCGACGGGAACGGGCACGCCACCGGCCAGCCGGATGGCCTCCGGGTAGGTCACCCAGTAGGGGGCAGGGACCAACACCTCGTCGCCCGGGTCGAGGAGGGCGGCGAAGGTGTTGTACACGGCGTGCTTCGCCCCGTTGGTGATCAGGACGTTGGCCGCCCTGAGGTCCCCGAGGCCGGAGTCGCGGGCGGTCTTGGCCGCCACCGCCTCCCGGAGCTCGGGAAGACCCCCGGCGGGCGTGTAGCGGTGGTTGCGGGGATCGGGGCAGGCCTCCGCCGCGGCGGCGACGATGTGCTCGGGCGTGGGGAAGTCGGGCTCGCCCGCGCCGAACCCGATCACATCCTCCCCGGCGGCCTTCAGTGCTTTGGCCTTGGCGTCCACCGCCAGGGTGGCGGACTCTTCAATGGCGCCGACGCGCCGCGACACTCGGGCAGACTGACGAGGAACCATTGCCCGATGCTTGCACAACCGAGGAGCCCAGCCATTCCCGATCCCGCTGACATCCGCCTCCCCCCCGAGCTCTGCCCGTCCGACGGCCGCTTCGGAAGCGGCCCCTCGAAGGTGCGGCACGAGTCGGTGGCCGCCCTCGCCGCCGCTGCCCCCACGTACCTCGGCACGAGCCACCGGCAGGAGGGCGTGAAGTCCGTCGTCCGGCGGCTGCGCTCCGGCCTGGCTGAGCTGTTCTCGCTCCCCGACGGCTACGAGGTGGCCCTGGGCAACGGCGGGGCCGCGTGCTTCTGGGACATCGCCACGTTCTGGCTGATCGAGCGCCGCAGCCTCCACCTGGTCTTCGGCCAGTTCTCGTCCACCTTCGCCAAGGTGGCGGCCGCCACCCCTCACCTCGAGGACCCGGAGGTCGTCGAATCGGACGTGGGGACCCACCCGGAGCTGAAGGCGGTCGAGGGGATCGACCTGTACGCCCTGATCCACAACGAGACGTCAACCGGAGTGGCGATGGCCCCCGAACGGCCCGATGGGGCGGATGACGGGGCACTGGTGGCGGTCGATGCCACCTCGGCCGCGGGCGGCATGCGGTTCGACCCGGCGGCGGTCGACGCCTACTACTTCGCCCCGCAGAAGTGCTTCGCCTCGGACGGAGGCCTGTGGGTGGCGCTCCTCTCGCCCGGCGCCCTCGAGCGGATGGAGCGGCTGGCCACCGCCGGGCGCTGGTCGCCGGCCTTCCTGAGCCTCCCGGCTGCGGTGGAGCAGTCCCGTTTGGATCAGACCTACAACACCCCAGCGCTGGCCACGCTCTTCCTGTTTGCCGACCAGCTGGACTGGCTGCTCGGCAACGGAGGGCTGGAGTGGGCCGCCGGCAGGTGCGAGCACTCCTCCAGCATCGTGTACGAGTGGGCCGAGAAGGCGGAGTACGCCCGCCCGTTCGTCGCCGAGCCCAGCCAGCGCAGCCCGGTGGTCGCGACCGTCGACCTCGACGAAGCGGTCGACGCCAAGGCTGTGACGACGGCGCTGAGGGCGAACGGGATCGTGGACATCGAGTCGTACCGGGGGCTCAAGCGCAACCAGCTGCGGGTCGCGGTCTATCCAGCGGTGGACCCGGAGGACGTGTCGCTGCTCGTCCAAGCCGTGGACTACGTGGTGGACGCGCTCACATGATCGCCGCTGGGGCAATCCCCTGAGGCCCCCTGCTACGTAGGATCGTCGAACCCTTACGTTGCGGGAGGTACTCATGGGTCGCAGGATCGCCGTGTTTCTGGTCTCGCTCTTTGCCGTACTCGCCTCGACCGTGTCCAGTGCAGTGGCCCAGGACGCGATCCTCAGGACGACCCTGACGGGGGCGGCCGAGCGGCCCGGCCCGGGTGACCCGGACGCCTCGGGTACGGCGACGGTCTACATCGACGACGACACGAACCGCATCTGCCTGCAGATGAGCTGGTCGAACGTGGACGGCACCCTGAGCGGCCTGCACATCCATCTCGCCCCGCCGGAGTCGCCCGGCCCGGTCGTGATCGGCTTCACCACGCCGCCAACGGGGACGACGAGCACGTTCCAGTGCCGGAGCGTGAGCGACGAGGCGCTGCTGGACAACCTCTCGGTGAACCCCCAGCAGTACTACCTCAACCTTCATTCGACCCCGCTCTACTCTGGAGGCGCCATCCGGGGTCAGCTGGCGCACGCCTAGCCACACAGCCCCGCTCCTTCACACTTCCCTCACACTCGTCTGAGGGATTTCCCATCGGTGAGGTCGACCATGTCCTCGGAAGACCGAGACAGGAGCCCCACCAGATGAAACGATTTCTCGCGGTCCTCGCCCTCTCCGCCGTCGCCATCGGCGGCGCCAGCGTCGCCTGGGCCCATCCCTTCGGCGGCGACGGCCCCAGACGGGAAGCGCTCCGCGCCTGCCGTCAGGAGGTCAAGGAGGCCAACCCGGATGCCGACCGGGCGACCCTTCGGGCCGCCGTCCGGTCCTGCCTGGAGGAGGCCG